>WFTN01000023.1 GCA_015485455.1 Planctomycetota bacterium
AGAAGACACATGGTGGCAAAACGTCTTTGAATCAAGTGTTGATCATAGAGCTTCATGTCGCCCAAATCTGTCACACCACATGGATAAGAGGGTGTGCTCGTCAACGAGATGTCAGTGCAGCCAAAATGCCCGACACCGTCGACGCTCATCTTAACCAAACGCCGCGGCGCTACTGGCCCCGCTGAAAACTTGGAAAACCAAAAATCAACGGAATCGTTCACCAACTGATCGTCGTTTCCTTCGAAGAGAAAGACGGCCCCTCCGTAGTTTTCCGCCAGCGGTTCCGCAGCGGCTGAAGCGGTAAACAAAGCCGTGGGCGAACATGTTCCAAACAAGACGATTTCTGATTGAGCAAACGGTTCCAAAGACACGAGGGTGTCAAAGCTCGGGTCTGCTCCACCAAGAAAAATCGCAGCGACTCCCCCCATGGAATGACCGATCGCTCCGACCTTTTGATTCTGATCCGGGGACAGAACACCACGAACCGGGTGCACACTGGCCGGGTTAGCAGCTTCAGACAGAAGATAGGTCTTCAGCAACCAGCTTTCGAATGCTTGCTCAATTGGCACCTGAAATTGAACGGGAAAGACGTTGTAGTTGACCGTGGCCACGGCGAATCCCCAACTGGCCAGGTGAGACGCCAACCCATCGTAGTCTCCTGGATTCGCTGCCCAACCATGATTGAGAATGATCAAAGGTGCTGAGCTATTTGAAAAGAGATCGGGAGTCGTTTGAAGAGGATCGATTGCTGTGGGTAGGTAAAGGCGATAACCCACAAATCCGCTGATCGCTACGCCCTGGAACTCAATTGGAACAGGAGCGTTCACTGCCCCCCAAGGGATCAAGCTATTGGACACGGTGACCGAGTAGGGACCCAAGTCGTCGAACTGAAAGGTCTGGGCGGCACCTTGCTTAGGGGTAATCCACGCACATAAGCACATGAATAACAGAATCATGAAACTACGGTTCATACTGATCTCGGAGGTCGTCGTGACTTTGGTTTTCGGTTTGGCAGCGATGTGACGAGCGAACCCGCCACTGAGGCTCGAAGCTTACAGTGTTATCCACAATCTATCCAGGGATGTCCAAAAAAACACAACACGCCTACAAGCCTTTGTGTATTATGCACTTGCAAGTTGTGAAAGGCCATTTGGCAGGGTAAGTCGTGAAGTCAGAACGGCATTATTCCGACATATCAGTTCAAGACCGTGGCCGAAGAACCCAAGAAAACAGATAACCCAGCGAGTTCCTAAGAAGAATGACAAGCTCCCAAAATTCAGAACGAGACGAGATTCTTCAAGAACTGGGGCGACGGACTGCCGACATTTCGCACGAAATCAGGAACTTCTTAACGCCCATTCTGGCCGGAGCCCAGCTCCTCAGTACCCACAACGACGTCCAGGTCGCGACAACCGGCAAGAGGATCGCCGACAATGCCAACTATTGTCGCGATTTAGTCAATCAGCTTCTTGGCGATCTGGCCAATCCCAAAGAATACGTCCCTCTAGAATTCAAAGCACTCTTACAACACTTCTTTTCCAGCCGCCAAAGCAAGGCAACAATCAGAATAAATGACAAGATTCCCGGAGGCGCTTGGATCTGTGGTCATGAAACGGATCTCATTTCGATTCTGGAAAACCTCATTCGAAACGCTGAAGAAGCCGCTCTTCCTGGAGCCGCGTCCATAGAAATCCTCGCCTCAGCCACAGACACCCAACTTGTCGTCCAGGTGAGCGACTCCGGCCCCGGAATTGATCCAAACGATACCGGCAAGATCTTTGATGCGTTTCACACCAAAAACAAAGAAGGTGGAACTGGCATCGGCCTCCATCTTTGTCGAAGAATCGCCACAGATCATGAAGGTGAATTGGATCTCATCACGAACTCCTCATCCGGCACCACTTTTGAGTTGAGACTACCCCTCATTCAACAAGAAAACTCACAACCAACGACGGAGGATGCTGGGGAATTGGCTCCCCTTTCCGTCCTTTGTATCGACGATGATCCAAGCACCTTGGACACCTATGAGATGATTCTCAGGTTAGATGGTCATCAGATTAACAAGGCCGAAACTGGTGCAGACGGACTACAAGCCCTGAGGCGCAACACCTTTGATCTCATCCTCTGCGACCTTCGTCTCCCAGATATGAGCGGTGTCGACTTTCAAAATCGACTCATTCAGATGGCGCCCCATTTGGTTCCGAAACTCGTTTTCGCCACGGGCGATTTGCAAAACGACAAAAGCCGTGAGTTTCTAAAGCAGTTGCAAAGGCCCTATCTCATCAAACCTTTCGAGATTGAAGAACTCAGAGTTGCCATCCGTTTGGTCACAGGGCCCAACGACGCATGAGGGGCCCCCACGCCTGGGTCAAACTTGCCCTTCTTCTTTGGCTCTCCTGTTATTTCTCGATTTACTGGCCCCAAGAATTGACTTCTTGGGGCTTCCTAAGCTCCACCTTCGTCACAGCTATCATTGCGGCATGGGGGTTTGTCCAACTGAGCTTGGATGACAGTGCAGACCCGTTGACAACAACAATCGATCCATGGCTGCGCATCAAGGACCACAAACAGAAACTCTTCTTCGCCGCCTTGACCTTGATCGCCTTAGCAACGCTCTTGCTGAACGACGTCATCTTCTTTGGCCACAGCCTTATTTCTGCTCCTTGGTTCAACCTGGGTGCACAAAACACGCCTGCGACGGCGGGTTTTGGCCATACAGTTGATCCATGGGCCGGATTTCTTATCGAAGGTCCAGGGATCTTTCTAACAGGTGCTGCATTCAAATTAGGTGAAATACCATTCTGGAATCCCTTCGAGGCCTGCGGAACTCCCTATGCAGCCAATGGTGAAATGGCACCATTCTCTTTGCTTCAACTGCCTCTTCACCTCAACCCATCCTTGGCAGGGTGGAATGTTTTCGCCATCGTGAGGATCATAGTGGGCTCCCTGGGTGGATGGCTATGTTCCTTTGCCCTGGGCCGATCATCCCAGGCTTCCGTCTTAGTGGGTGTCGGCTTGGGGTTCTCCGGCGTCTTTCTGCTTTTTTGCAACTTGGTTCACATCAACACAGCTTTGGTTATCCCCTTTTTCGTCCTAACTGCCAGCTGCTTCGCACACCATCCAACTTGGAAAAGATGGTTGGTTCTTGTGGCTATCATTGCTCTCGGCTTCAATGGCGGCAACCCTCAGCCCATGGCTTGTGCCTTAGTCATCTATATGCCATGCCTGTTGATTCGATCTCCCAAGTCCAAAATGGAGCTTGTTTCAATTCTTGGAGGTTACTGTCTCGCTGCACTTTTCGCAGCCAGTCTTTCAGCTTTCACTTTACTGCCCTTGGCAGATCTTCTGGGCAAAAGCGAGAACAGAACGTTCTTTGCCTTGGAGATCATCGGGACTGCTGGCCACTTGATCGATTGGTTCGCCCCCGGTGGTCCCATCATTGGCGAATCTATTCAAGGGATCTCCGGCCCACCCTGGTGGCGTCTTGGGGCTGTGCCAATGATGTGCGCCATCATCGCCGCCGCCATGTGCTTAAGAAAACCGGACCGCAGCACTGTTCTCATCTCCCTCAGCATCGTCATTTTTTTCTGCTTCGCCCTTTTTCCCGTTGTGGGAAAAGTCTTTGCTTCGCTCCCCGTGGTTGGCGGACTCAAGTGGACCAAGTATGTGACCATCGGCCAATTACTGGTCTTACTCTTAGCTGCCAAAGCGATCGATTTGGAGTGGATCAAGGAGAAACCTCCAGGCATCATAAGTGGAATCATTGCCACTTTCCTCGTGATTGGCCACGGTATCTACTTCCACCAAAGACTCGACAATCAATTTTGGCAAGCCATCATCCCTTGCCTCGTCATCACCGCCTTCTTTCTGGTCAAATCGATTCCCAGGTCGGCCGTCGCCCTGTTACCGCTTCTCTTCGTCTGCGAAGTCGCTTGGCATCGCCCCCCATACCCGGAGGCATTGACAGAAATCTCGTCTCCTTCCGGCCTCCCAATTGGTAGCGACATACAAAGCCCTAAATGGGAGCCCATGGAAGAAAGAACCATGGCATTTCGCGATGCCGTGGCGCCCCTCCTTTCTGGTATTCAGGGATGGTACGACATCAGAAGCGTCGGGGCCTTTCCTCTGAGTGACTATCATCGCTTGATGGCGCCCTACATGAACTGCGGACCATGGCCACCATATATGCTCTTAGGAGCATCTCGGGAGATCATTCTCTCGCCCTACTTCGATCTAGCTGGAGTCCACAAAGTCGTGTTCCGCTCTGGTGATTTCAAGGACTTAGTGCGAGAGCGCCGAGAAGACCTTCTGGAAGATAGTTCTTTTGTCCGCTTCGGTGAGTTCCAACGAGCCCTGGACTACACGTCCATCACAGGATCCAATTTATCATCGCCCGATGCCTTCCAAGGATCCTTCTTACTCTTACCCACCGAAGCAATTCAATTGCGCCTCAATCTCTCCGCTCGCTCCGCCCGTATTGGACTCAAGTTCGAGTCTCCCACCGGGGACGATTTTCAAGTCACTACGGGTTTCGGCGATGACATCCGCACGATTCACGATGAAACAGAAAACATCTTCGCCATCGACAATGCCGAGGAACCTGTCACCTATACCATCGGCTTGAAATCTAAGAAGCCAGTCCTCCTCTTCTTGACTCAATGGTGGGTCGATCGCCATATCGCCAAAGGGCGTTATGATTTCTTGCCAGAAGACACAAAGGAGTCCTTGGCTCGTGGACTGAAGATTCTCAAGAACAAGTATCCCCTTCCTTTAGCCCGGGTCATGTACAAAGGGCGCCTGGTCCCACAGGTTGACATGGCAAAAACCCTGAACAGATACGTGGCCACGGGACTGGGTTGGGATCCAAGAAAATCACTCTTGCTTCACCCCAATCCCCAAAGCTCCTGGGACTACAAAACCGAACCTCAATTGACCGATCTCTATGGCGAACAAAAGGCTCACTTGTTTCGTAAAGGTTGGAATCAGATGCGCGTGGACGTCTCCAACAACAAACCTGGCTGGCTGAGCCTGGCTGTGGCCTACGATCCGGGTTGGCGAGCATTCATAGACAACGAAGAAATCCCTGTCGTGAAAGCCAATGGCGCTTTTATGGCCATGCCCCTGCGTACGAAAGGCAAGCAGTCAATCTACCTGCGTTACCAACCAGAGAGCTTTCGCATGGGGAGCAAAATATCATTGATCAGCGCTGCCATTCTCGCCATATTCGGATTAGCAAAGTGGATAGCCGAAAAAAGACGAATCAAACTCCCACAGGGGAGGCAACTCAGGAGCGCACCATGAACAAAGAAGACTTCATTGCCATTCTGGCACCCTTGGCCCAGGAACTCGCTGGGATCGATCTCAATGTCACAGTGAAAGCGACAAAAGAAATCTCCGAATTAGCCCCTTTTGACGGGGACATGATTGCCCAGATTCGTAAAGCCACGATGGGGGCCGCCAAAGAAGATTGGCTCTTGCCCAAAGAGGCAGGAGGGATCAAATTTGGCCGGGTGGCCAAAGACTTGGAAGGTTTCAGTGTAGATGCCGTTTTGATGAGCGGCCCCGGCCCCAAACACAATCACCCCAACGGTGAAATCGACCTTTGTTTCACCACCACAGGAGAAGCTGAATTCGATGGTCACAAAGAAGGCTGGGTTGTTTACGGCCCTGACTCAACTCACGTACCAACAGTCCACAATGGAGAAATGCTCATTCTGTATTTCTTGCCAGGTGGAGCCATGAAATTTCTTTAGGCTTTGAATTCGTCCATCCCTTCGTTGTCAAAGGCGAATGAGTGGACACATTCCAGTGGGAAAAATCTTGGCGCCAAACTTGTCGAATTCACAACAGACCTGTTCCTCAGAGGAGGAAACGACCACCCCCTCCCCATAACGGGCATGTCGCACCATCAAGCCCGCTCCCCAAGCATGACTGACTCGAGGCGTGTCTTCGGCGAAAGATAGTTCATCCATGAGGTCTTGGGGAATCAAATCCAAGAATGGACTGGGTTCTGGCTTCGCTTGAGGATGAGCAGGATTCTTGTGCCAAGTCATGAAAAGTCGATCTTTAGCCCGGGTCATGGCGACGAAAAGCAGGCGTCTTTCTTCCGCTTGGTTGTCACCATCCCTGGCTGAGGATTTCAAGGGAACAAGCCCGGCATTCACACCACTGATGAAGACATGGTCATATTCCAAACCTTTGGATGCATGCATGGTCATAATCTCGACGCTGCCAGCGGAAGGCTCTTCAACTTCTTCATGGACCATCGAACGCAAATGATCAACAGCCGCTTCTGCCCATTGAGTGGCCGTCTTCAGATTGGACAGAAATCTGAGATCATTCAGCCACGATCGCAAGCGTGCGACAAATATGGGTGCATCTGAAGAAAGAGGATGCAAGAAACTAAGGACACCGGACAAAGCAATCCACGTCTCACCTCCTGCATCTAATCTCTCGCCCTTCCAGGCGTCTCTTATCTCATCCAAGCGACACAAGATCCCAGCGACATCAAGAGAATCGAGAGAACCTTGAGACTTCAGGTAAGACGAGAAGTCTTCAGAATTCAGTAACTCAGCCACAGGCTTACCCCGCAGCTTCGAAAACCCAAAGTTCCCATCCACCACCCAACGGAGATTCCTGGGACAATGATCCGGACTCAATAACCAGCGAAAATAATCAAGGCAGAAGGTCCGAAGACTAAGATTCATCATGCCGGAGTCACGGACCACAACGTCAATCCCCGCCAGTGAGAGTTGTTGCCTCAGTGGCTCTATTTGATTGCGGGTGCGAACTAAAATGGCCTGAGTTTTCTCCCGCGCCCCGGACTTCAATGCAGAAGCCAAGAAACAAGTCTCCGAAACCACATCGTGAAACCCCTCCACTGATATGACCCCTGTTTCAGACCGAGCAGGAATCAATGGGCCCCCAAGCCGCTCAAGACTCAAGACAAAACGTGCCCCTTCTAAAATCTTTACGGCTGAACGGTAGTTTCTGGTCAGGGTAAATGTCTCGGTTTCCCAGGAATCTTTGAATGCTGAAAAAACTTCGCTTTGAGTTCCTCGCCAAGAGTAGATCATTTGGTCCGGATCACCCACTGCGAACAACTGAGTATCCGGCCTTCTCCAAGACTCGATGAGAGCCATCTGGCCACTATCGGTGTCTTGCAGTTCATCAACCAAGATCCAGGAAGGTCGCATCTTCTCGGCCAGCTCTTTTGCGATCTGAGTGCCCTCGGCTACCAGGTCGTCATAGTCCAAGAAGTTGCGCTTTACTTTCTCCTTCGCATAGGCGGACATCAAAGTCCCGAAATCATCATCCCTCTTCATGTTGCCGAATCTCTTCTGGCCCAAGCGATAATTCTCCACCCGCCGGATCAACTTCTTGCGATAAAGGATGTCTAAATCCATCTTTTCTATCAGGTCATTGAGAAGATCCAATTGTCCAAGGACATCAAGAATTGAAGGCAAAAGAAGTTTGGCCTGGGTCTTTGCCTTCCTTCGGGACTGAGAAATGAGATCGTAAGCAAGAGAATGAAATGTCCCTATTTTCGGTTGCTTGTCCTTTGACCACCCAAGTCCCAAGCAAACACCCTTGAGACGCTGGCGAATTTCCCGGGCAGCTCTGCGGGTGAAAGTAAAAACCAATATATGCTCGGCGGCAACGCTCTGGGCTAAGAGATGTACGATTTTTTGAATCAGTACTGTGG
>WFTN01000024.1 GCA_015485455.1 Planctomycetota bacterium
ACCATGAGCAAAAGAAGGTACCATGAGAACGAGAACTGTCAGGGCCATGAAAAGGATGTCTCGCTTCACTGCGGGCAGAGGAATCGGCATTTTCGGTCGAGCTGCCCGACTCAGGGTTTCCATTTCGACACTTGCCCGCGACAGAAGAAGAGGAAGTAACCTGGAGCTTTTTCCCCCGAGCAAATAGTCTACTGAGGTGAGGAAGAGCTCTTGGGTCCCCCCCATTTCGTCCATGCGCCTGGCAGCATCCCTAGGATTTGTTTTGGCTGACAAGAGCCTCAGCCATGCCAAAATAAGGGCGATCACCAAGAAAGTAAGCCCAAACTTCCATAAGACGTTCATAGGCTCACGGACTTCGCCGATTTCAAGGCGAAGGAAGAATGCAACCACCGGTGCCAAGAGAATCAGGCCATCAAAAACATAAACGAAGGTGACAGCGAAGCGACGCCAAGGACGCGGCTTAGCAAACTGTGTCATTCCTTGGAGTATGGAGGAGTCGATGCTCATGGTCCAATTGTGGACCGAGTTTGCTCTTGTCTCAAGCGCAATTGACAGAAGATTACTTCATGCAAGAATTGTTGGGGGATTTCAGAGAAAGAGAAAAGAAAAAGTCAGGGAAACTTTCCTAAGAAGAAGGAAAAGGGAATAGAAGAGGGAAATGTGAGATGTGAGGAAAGTTTTACGCCTCAAGCAACCCTGACTTTTTCTCTGATCGTACGGCTGGCGAAGAGCCAACCGTTTGTTTCATTGTGTCCTACCTTATGTAGTCCTATTGGCTGCCCCGTTTTGGTCACCGGGACTGATACGCCCTGGCTGGTCGATCTTCGTGATCCTTTGCGCGTTTTTTTTTGCGCTTCGTTCACAAAGCCTTTTAACCTCGCCTGGCAACATGTTGTATCGGCAAGGAAATCTATCGACTGAAGCAAACCGAGATTTTCGGGGGCATTGGCAAATGCACAATCGACATCTTAAACCACAGGGCTGGATAAAGTGATGAAATTCTCTGGGAAAAAAATCACGAGAAAGGGCAAGAACACGTCACCCCAAAGGCAGAACCTCTTGCCCAAAGATGCGAGAACAGGGGATTTTCACTATCATAGGCGGGCTGAGGCGTGCTAAACAACGTACCACCCCAGACTTGCCAGACTTCCCCAATGACAGGTAGTCTCTTGAGACAACTGTGACGTGAGTGAGTATTTCTCTATGACTTCAAAGCCGATTGTGTCCACAAAAAATCTGCTCAAACGATTCAAAGATCAGATTGCCGTCAATAACGTCTCATTAACGGTGAACCCCGGGGACGTTTATGGCTTCTTGGGCTTGAATGGAGCTGGGAAAACAACCTCTCTCCGGCTCTTGATGGGGCTTCTTCGCCCGGACGCTGGCTCGATCAGCCTTTTTGCTGCCAATAGCCAACAAGGTCGGCGCAGTGCCATGGCTCGCATTGGAGCCATGGTAGAAAGCCCATCGTTCTACAGTCACCTCAGTGCTGCGAAGAATCTGGAGCTATTAGGATCTTTAGGGGGCCCCTTACCTCAAGGCCGGGTGGAAGAAGTCTTAGACATGGTGGGCCTTCAAGGTGTGGGCAAGAAGAAAGCCAAACACTTCAGCCTCGGCATGAAACAACGTTTGGCCATTGGCTTAGCTCTTCTAAGTGACCCAGAATTGGTGGTTCTCGATGAGCCTGCTAACGGACTTGATCCCAATGGGATCTTAGAAATGCGTCACCTCATTCGTCGCCTCAACGAAGAACAAGGCACCACCTTCATTGTCTCAAGCCATCTGCTCTACGAAATCGAGCTGATGTGCAATCGCATCGTTATCTTAGAAAAGGGCCGTGTCCTCTATGAAGGCCCCACGGAAGAATTCGGTCGAGGGGGAATTCCACGCTACCGGATTACAGGAGCAAACGAGGAAGCCCTTGAACGCTTGCTGAATCAATCAGAGGAAGTCTCCCAGGTTAAGAAAGCCACCCAAGGGGGCATCACCTTCCAATGCCAACTTGAGAATTTACCCACTGTTCATCGCCAAATTGCCGGCGCTGAACTTGCGATTTTTACTGTGGAAGAAGAGAAAGTGTCCTTAGAAGAGTTTTTCTTGGAAAGAACTGGCGACAACGCCATGGAAGCGAAATCATGAGCCAGCCAATCGGAAACGCTACACTGCGTTGCTTGTCATTCGAATTCCGCAAACTCTTGGGCCGACGCCTTCCCATCGTCATCCTGGCATGCTCCATCCTGAGTGTTCTAGGAGGATTGTGGCTAGAGCGAGGGGCCTTGGAGCCAGCCTCGAGCTATTCACTATACGCTTCCCTTCTCGAACGATCTTTACCACTGGCAGCCTTCCTGATCATGATCATGTCGACTTTGTCACTCAATGAGGAAGTGGCCACCGGCTCTCTCCGCGCTGTACTTCTTCGACCCGTATCGAAAACAAACGTGCTCGGGGCGAAACTGATTCTGAACATGGGCTTCGCTGTATTCGTAGCAGCAATCATTCTCGGGCTCTCTTGGCTCTGCGTCACTATGACCACAGGATTTCAAGCCATCCTCATCGAGGTCCCCGGCTTAGAACCCACCATCGTATTCTCCAAAGAAATCATGGCCGGAATCTCGTGGAAGTTGTCCTTGGCCACGATCGCTCCCTTGGTGGCATCCGCATCCTTCGGCACTTTGATCTCTGTTCTCATCGAGTCTGAAGGGACATCCGTGGCCATCGGGACATTTCTTTTCTTGGCCATGCAGGCTATGGCTCCTTTGGCCCAGGATTACGCCGTCTTCCTATTTCCCGCCCATCTGGACCTTCCCATCGCACTTTTGACGGAACTAGCTGGGCAGGATCAAAGCAGACAAGCCCTGGTCGATGCTTGGGGCCCTTGGTCTATGGGGTACTTAGCTCCTTTCGGCTTGTCACTCCTCTTCGCCATCATTGGGCTGATCACATTCAACAAGAAAGAAGTCGCATGCTAAGACTTGCCCTCACTTTGATCATCTTCGCTTGTTTCCATACATCCACGTTTGGACAAGTCATTCGCACAGCCGAATTCGGTGAGGCTATTGACGATTGGTTTATCTTTGACTTGGATGGTGATGGAGAGACGGAGATCCTCGCCTTCTTCCCTCTCACGGAAGCAGGACGCCCTTTCGCATTGGCGAGACGCAAAGGAGACTCCTACAGCATTGAACGAAGTGTCATGGCCAAAGATGTGGTTTCCATGGCACTGGGCAGCTTTGGTATGACGGACGGACGGCAAGTCGCCTTGATGCACCCAAACAAGGTCACCTTCTTGGGCGAAAAGGACGGCAAGCTTATTTCAGTTGGCCCCGCCATTTCCTTCCGCAACATCATCCGCAGCCCCCAAGTGAGCCCTCCAGGATTCTGGCACTGGCAGTCCGACATTGATAACGACGGCTTGGACGACCTCTATCTCCCTGGAGATGAAGGGATCATCGTCGTTTATGGGGAAGGTAAAGGAAAATTCGCTCCCCCTCAATTGATTGATTTTCTTGGATCAAGGCGCATTGAAACAGACTCCGCTGGCCATCTCGACTTCGAGCGCTCTTACCCCAGGCCAAGTTTCTTGGACATCAACGGCGACAATTTGGTCGATCTCTGCTGGTTCGACGAGAAAGGACTGTCCTTTTTGCCCCAAGGTGAGCAGCGAACATTCGACAAGGAATCACTGAAGTCTTTCGATTTAGCCTGGCTCTCGGCCAAAGACGTGAGCGGCGTCGTCGAAAACACGGAAATTAAGTTGGAAGATCTCAATGGAGATGACCGGCCTGACCTTTTCCTCACCAAGATGACTACCCCAGCCGCTGGTATCACCAAGATGAAGACAACAATCGTCATCTTGCTAAACCAAGGGATGGGCGACTTCACCAAACGACCAGATTTCGCCCTCAGGGTGGGAGGCATCATCGGCAGTGGTCCCTATTTGACAGACC
>WFTN01000025.1 GCA_015485455.1 Planctomycetota bacterium
ATTGGCTACCTTTGAGGTCGAGCTTCACCGTTTCTCGATCGGGTTTCGGAAGGTCCAAGAAGAAGGCGTAGTTGTCCACTTCATCGGCACGAATCGGCGGTTGGGGAGCCATGTTGATGGCCTTCATCTTCGGATTAGCGCGGTCTTTGGCCGGGCAAACGGCTACGCAGAGAGCACAGCCGGTGCAATCTTCTGGGGCCACTTGCAAACTGTAGGAAACGCCATCCTCAGCTCCCTTCATGGCAGTCGACTTAAAAGTTGGTGGCGCCCCCACCAATGACTCTTCAGAATAAAAGGCCGGACGAATCGCCGCGTGAGGACACATGGCAGCACATTTATTACATTGAATACAAACGGAAGGGTCCCAAACAGGAATCTCGGAAGCCAAGTTTCGTTTTTCCCAACGGCTCGACCCCACTGGCCATGTGCCGTCGTGAGGAAAAGCGCTCACGGGCAAGCGATCACCCTCGCCAGCAATGATCGTTGCTGTGACTTGATGCAAGAACTCAGGGGCCTCCTTTGGAAAACCACCCCATCTCTTGGTCAGGCTCGTTGCTGTTTCTGGTACAGCCACTTGGTGGAGTTGAGCCAAGGCTACATCGATCGCTTTGTTGTTTCGGCGAACAATCTCAGGACCTCGTTTACCGTAGGACTTCTCCACTGCTCCCTTAATCTCTTCGATGGCAGCATCGGTCGCCATGAAATGAGTCAACTCGAAAAAGCAAACCTGCATGATCGTATTGATGCGTTTGCCAAGACCCGCTTCATCTGCGATTGCCTGGGCATCGATAGTGAAAAGGCGAATGTCTTTTTCGAGAATCCCATCTTGAACTTCCCTGGGCAATTCATCCCAAACTTTCTCTGGACTGTAGGGGGCATTCAGCAGAAGAGTCGCACCGACTTTCGCTTTGGCAACCACATCGTATTGCCGCAGTAGGCCAAACAAATGGCAGCCAACGAAATCAGCTTCTTCGACTTTGTAGGGTGCCCGAATCTTAGCAGGTGCAAAGCGCAAATTTGAGATTGTCACGGCGCCAGACTTTTTCGAGTCATATTCGAAATAGGCTTGGGACTGCAAATCCGTCGATGAACCGATGATCTTGATCGAATTCTTATTGGCACCCACGGTACCATCAGAACCGAGACCAAGAACAACGGCGCTTTCACACCCGGGAATGGCCACTTTGAAACTCTCGTCATAGTCCAAGCTCAAGTGGGTGACATCATCCACAATCCCCACGGTAAAATGCTGCTTGGGTGTTTCTTCCAGGAGATTGTCGAACACGCCCTTGACCATCGCTGGAGTAAATTCCTTTGAAGAAAGGCCGAAACGACCGCCGGTGACTAAGGGAATCTCTTCTGATGAACGCTGCCCCCCGTTCTTAAGCTCAGCAAAAGCCGAGACAACATCAAGATAGAGCGGCTCCCCAAGAGCTCCAGGTTCTTTGGTTCGATCCAAGACCGCCAACTGCTTGCAAGACCGCGGAACAGCATGGTGAAAATGCGCCAGCGGAAATGGTCGATAGAGCCTGACGTTCACAACCCCAACTTTTTCGCCAGCGTCAACCATCTGCTCAACAACGGTGGCGGCAGTTTCCGCTCCCGATCCCATGACCACAATGACACGCTCAGCCTGAGGATGGCCGGTGTAGTCCACCAGGCCATAAGAACGGCCAGTCAGTTTCTCGAAACGCTTAAATTCTTCTTCGACGATCTCCGGACAAATATCATAGTAGCTGTTGCATGCTTCTCGAGATTGAAAGAAGACATCAGGGTTCTGAGCCGTTCCGCGGATCACGGGATGATCAGGCGATAATGACCTGGAACGATGGGCATCGATCATCTCTTGGGAGTACATGTCCAAGAGTTGTTCGTCGGAGATCATATCGATCGTGGCAATTTCATGAGACGTCCGAAAGCCATCGAAGAAATGAAGAAAGGGAATACGCGACCGCAAAGTCGCCGCTTGAGCGACACAGGCAAAATCATGGGCTTCTTGCACATTCGAAGAGCACAAAAGTGCGACACCCGTCGAACGACATGCCATGACGTCTGAGTGGTCGCCAAAAATCGACAAGGCATGGGTTGCAATGCTCCGTGCAGCCACGTGAATGCAACAAGCATTCAGTTCACCAGCCAACTTAAAGAGAGTGGGAACCATCAAGAGCAGGCCTTGGGAAGCCGTGAACGTTGTGGTCAATGCCCCGGTTTGAAGGGCTCCATGAACA
Source organism: Planctomycetota bacterium (assembly GCA_015485455.1). Classification (GTDB taxonomy): domain Bacteria; phylum Planctomycetota; family DRQF01; genus S139-23. The sequence continues at coordinate 2,229 of WFTN01000025.1, forward strand.
GCTCCCGCGGCCCCACCCTCCGACTGCATCTCGGCGATCTGTGGCGTGTTGCCCCAAATATTCTCCATGCCTTTGACCGCCCACTCATCGGCATGTTCCCCCATGGGAGACGCCGGAGTAATCGGATAAATGGCAATAACCTCGTTGCTACGAAATGCAACGGAAGCTACAGCCTCGTTTGCATCCAAAGTTCTCGATTCAGAAGGCATGACCCTACTCCTTTAGAAAGATCCCATAACCAGGAAGCATCAAGCCCCACTCAATCCGGATCTCTAGATGGGAGGGCAATCGCAAACCCTGTTCCTTTTCCCAAACCCAAGGGTGGGAAAAGAGCCTCAAGTGGTGAGACTAACGATCGTGCCGAAGAATCGGCATTCAACAGCCATTGGAGGATTGACATGCCCCTGGTAGTACAGAGGAAAACCCCACACATCCAAAGAGTTCCCGGGGGATTCTTCTCACCCCCTCCGCCCCTCAATTCGGATGCCGCTCCTGGGGGCCCCGAGGTCATGAATGATTCGGGTTAGCCCCCGTCTCCGGCTCCCCAAGCAAATCTGAAGAAAGCCCAGCGTCCGAAGAACGCTGGGCTTGGTCTCAGATGAAGTAAGATCACTGACTCGCCCTTCATGGGGCAGATCAGTCAAACCGCCTTGTTAACAGGGCTGTCGGCGAACTCCGGCAAAATCAAGATCAAGGACAACCGATGGTCATGATCAAACCATTGCCAAAGAAGTCAGGCAAGGGAGCAAATGGACCGGGAATACCTTGAGGGGCGCACACCCGAGATTGAAAGACCACTGTAAACCCATCAACTCCCGGTGGAACAACCGTGGGTGTGGTGTAAGTGAACCCGCCGTTGGCATCGGTTGGCATGATGGTGACGATGCCCAGGTTGGTACTGGGATTCAAAACGTCGATGTAGAAATTGCAACCAGCGTAGGGAACTTTCGGAAACACGCCAAAGCTATAGTAAATCCAACCAAGGGAGTTCGGTGCATTGCTGCTGAAGGTGAAAGTGATTGGGTCACCAGGAATCAGGAGAGTCGCATCGACCACAGGATCATTGATTGGGTCATAACCACAAGGTAAGGAGATCTTTGTGGCTTCCTCACCGACACAAATGACACAAACACCGAAGTCAACGGTTTCGTCAACGTCTCCCGCGGCCAAAGTGACTGCAACGAAGTTCGTTTGCGGATCGACGTCACTGTCGATGGTGTCATCATTTCCAACATTCGGCAGAGTTGCAAAGTAAGAAACCTCATTGTAGGCGAAAGAGACAAAGTAGTCTCCAGGGATGATATGAGTGAATCGATACTTGCCGTCCGCCCCAGTCATTTTGGAATCAACAACTTGACCATCGGACTGACGGATCAAGGAAACAGTTACATGCTGTTTGCCCCCTTCACCCTGATCGAGAATGCCGTCGCAATTTTCGTCAACAAAGACGCAATCACCAAGTTCGGCAAGGGCGCTATCCTCACCATCGCAAACAAGGACACTCACTCGGTTGATCTCTGCACCGTCACCGCCAGAAGAATCATCAACAAGAGTCACGGTATTGAAGAGTAGTTGGCCTTCAGAGTAACCAGGAATAATGATGTCCAAGTCAATGTCATTGTCGCCGCAATAGACTGTTGGCAACTGAAAAGCACTCCCCACCGCGACCAACCCTGCTTCGGTCATGGCAAGAGTTGTGGCAGCGCTGGCCGGTTCGAGAAGCACGGTGTAGCAATCAGAAACGCCAAACTCGTCAATCTTGAGATCGGCTGTATCGTCCCCGGAGTTGTTAAACGCGACACCAAAACTCAACTTCACTTCGCCACCATCCCCCATGGAGAGATAAGTCGATGCCGTATCACCCAAGATGTTCCCCTGGGCCAGACCATTGCCATTCGGATTGTTACCAACGGTGAAAGAATCCACAGTTGTGGCGAAGGTCTCGACGCAGTTTGTGGAAGGAGTGCAAACAAGAGCGCAAATCTGCTCGATTTCAGCACCGTTTCCGCTTGACCCATCATCCAAGATCAGGACTTTGAGGAATTGCAACTCACCCTCAGCATAACCCGGAACGAGGTTGTCCAAATCCAGGTCCAAGTCACCGCAGAATGTCATGTTGAACTCATAGAACCCGTTGTTCTCTGACATGCCCGCAGCCAACAACTTTGAGGCTGTTGCCGCATCAGCCGGGAACAAGCAAACATAGTAGCAGTCATTGCTGTTCCATTCGCGAACACAAATGTCCGCACCAGAATCTCCCGAAGTGGTGAAGTTGGCGCCAAACTCAACCAGGACATTGCCCGATCGTCCTAAGGAAAAGCGCGTATTGGGCGTATCACCCAGAACGTCAGTGGGATCATCGTTCGAACTATCCTGATTCGACCCATCATTGTGACCCAAGACACTTTGAGCCCAAATGAGTTCACAACCGATGCTGGGTGTTGGCGGCACGTTGTTGCAGATGAGGGCGCAGATTTGCTCAATCTCAGCGCCATCGCCGCTAGATCCGTCGTCCAAGATCAAGACATTGCTGAATTCAAGTTCGCCAGCATTGTAGCCGGGAACCAAGCTGTCGAGGTCGAGGTCATAGTCACCACAAAAGGTCATATTAAATTCGTAGTAGCCGTTATTGCCAGCGGTCATGCCAGCAGCAAGGAGCTTCTGTGCTGTGGCGCTGTTCGCGGGAAACAAGCAAATATAGTAACAATCATTTTCATTGAGCTCCCGCACACAAATGTCCGGAGCGGAATCGCCACTGGTGGTAAAGTTGGCGCCAAAATCAACGGCTACGTTTCCCCATTTACCCAAAGAAAAATAGGTACTCGGAGTATCGTTCAAGACATCCGCTGGATTGTCATGGTTGCTGTCTTGATTCGAGCCATCATTGTGCCCCAAGACATTTTGGGCCCAAACGGTTTGGCACGTTTGGGCATAGCTACTCACGGTCATGGCCATAAGAAGAAGGAATGCTGGTAATACTAGCCGAAAGAAAGCGGGGCTGTGATTAAGATCGTTCTTAGTCATAAAACTCTCTGCACGTTTTGATTTAAATGTTGTTTGGTTCGTTGCCGAAATCATGCCCATGAAATACAGAATGGCCCCCGCGATATATACTTAAAAGTATATTTTTTTATTATGAGATCTGCATTCTTTCCAAAGAGCCAAGACTTGATCCTCAAGATACCCCACTAACTTTTTCATTAGAAACAACTTATGTCGTTCAGAAGTACCAGGACCAGCAACCAAGAAGCGGAGTATGATCCTGGCCTCATCGGAGGGAACTCATCCACTTTAGCCCGAACGGTTCAACACCAGACGGACGAGAGTTCCTGAATGGCTCGGGACAAGGACATCACTGGTCCATCATTCAACTGGGACACCTTTTTTTGCCACCCTCAAGTTAAGACATATGGTTATTCTTATGAGCGAAGAAACGACAAACCAGCCAACGGCCCATTGGGTTGATGTGGCTTCCCTCGATGCCCTGAAAAAGGGCTCTCTTACGGGCATTGCCAAGAACGACATCCAGCTACTCTTGATCCGCCAAGACGACGGTACTTGTTCCGCCGTGGAGAACAAATGTCCACATGAGGGTTATCCTCTTTCGGGTGGTGACCTCAAGGGCGACAAGCTCACCTGCTGCTGGCACAATTGGAAATTCCATGTCCGTGATGGCAGTTGTATTTTGGGAGGCGAAGGAGTGCGCTCATTCCCAACACGCACCGTCGCCAATCGGCTTGAAGTTGATATTTCCGACCCAGCACCCGAAACCCTTTATCCCACTTTGTTGACGAG
>WFTN01000026.1 GCA_015485455.1 Planctomycetota bacterium
AGATGTGTATAAGAGACAGTTCCAGGTGATATAGAAAAATCATCTCTTGCTTTAGATTCAAGAATTGTTGTCTCATGGGGATTAAACCCAGGGCGGGATGTTTGGATAATGGCTTGTGCTATATGTCTTTGATCTACGGATTTGAGAGTCTCGGTGGCCTCGGCCAGGCCGCAAAAGGTGGTGGCAGCGGCGAGGTATGCTCGAGGGAGTGCCGACCTTCTGCGGCCAATGAAAATGTTCTTTTGGTTTGAGACGGTTTGGGCATTTAGGCCATCACGGGTGATGACTCGGATGAGAAGACGGGGACTTGATTGGGAGATGGTGAGGGTGCCCGTGACGGTTCGGCCGATCGTGCTAGGAGCAGGTAAGAATGCGAAGTAGAAATGAGGTGAATCTTGGAAGCCCCGCAATTTCTTGCGATAGCTGGCGATGGGTGAGTCCATCTCTTGGTGGACGATACCATGCTCATTTTCTTTCTGCGCATCTCCTAAACTCCAAGTGAGATCCGGGGAGTTTGGCCCATGTATGGTGAGTTTGATGGCCCCGGGCTCCAAGGGCAATCCCTCGGGCTGGCTGACGATGAGTTCTAATTGCTGTCCTGGGCGGCAGACATAGGGGAATTCCTGAGTGGCTCCTGGCACACCGAACTCTTCCATGAACGGAAAGGGCATTTCTTCTGGTGGGAAATTTGACATGGTCCAACCGACACTCAACATGTCGAGTGTTCCGGGGTTCACACGAAAAATGGGGGCGTGGACGGGCGGTCCTAAGAATGCCCGTTGATGGAGCATGAGAGCGCTGAGACGCATCAAACCCATGCCGTCATAGGTGCGGAGGCTGGTGAGGTCGTGGAGGTTGCCCAATTCTGGGGGTAAGTCCCAAACCGATGGCAAGAGTCGAAGGCGTCCAGGTTGCTTCTCAACAAAAGAAAGCGATGGCGAGGGGGGTGAAAGTGCCGATGCTGATGCAACGGGCACGAAAGGCCCCCAGAGAGTTTGGGACTCCAGTAAAATAGCGGCGACAAGAAGGACGGCACATGGGACATAGCTGCCTTTTTGGGCGCGATGACAAAGCCAGATACTAAGGGGAAAGGCAATCATGAGCGTCGGCCACAGGAAGTCGAATTCGTAGTGCGGCACAAAATTGATCATGCCAACATATCCGAGCATGACGATAAATGAGGCCCAGAAACTCGATGTGACAGTTTTTCTTCTGTTTGTCTTCAGGTCGTTCAGGATAAAATCCATCCCGAAGGCTGCCAACAGTGGGAGCAGGACGGAAGCCCAAAAATGCATACGCAAGAGGGGCATAACATTCAGTGGGAAAAACGTCATTCTTTCATGAAAGTGAGGAGGAGCAAACGCTAAGAAAAGGCCGCAGGTGATGGTGACAACAAGGGGGATGATGAGTTTTCTTTGCCGACCCAACCCCCTCATGAGCCCATATAAAGAAAGTAGTAGAACAACGCGCCCGAGATGAATCGTTGACTCCATATAGTTGCCATCACCGAAGAATGACTCATTTGCTCCGGGGAATCCAAATGCTTTTGGATCAAGAAGAGTGAAGAGTTGCAGAGAGGGAATCACTCTCTTGGGCGCCATTCCGCGAATCGTCGTGACCAACGATTGGTCGAGATAATCCAAGAAAGGCAGGACTTGGCAGGCGGATAGAGCTAAGCCAACGAATCCCAAGAGGACGGCTTGAGGAACAAAGAGGGCCCTTCTGAGTTGGGATCCCTTTTGCGGTTTCTCGTCGCTCAAGAGGAAAGCAAGAAAAGAAGACATAAGACATGCCATGAACGTCGATTCGATGTGTCCAGAGCAGATCGACAGGGCGATGGCAATACCGCCCCCAAAGACAATGGTGCCTCGGAATTGATGGCGAAGAGCCAAGAAGGCGGCCAAAATGGCAGGAGCGAAGGCAGCACTGCCAGCCACGGGGTGAACAGCCCAGCCTTGGATGTAAGAGCCAAAGGAGAAAGCCAAGGCTCCCACTAAGGCGGCCCATGGGGAGAGACTTAAGGTCCAGATGAGAATAAGAAATGAAACCTGGGCGACCAAAAGCTGGGCCAGTTGTTTCCAATCAATGTATTGATCACCAGCTATGACGTTGAGAGGTTGATAGGGTGAGAATACTTCAGCTTGCAAATTGCCGATAAGTGGCTGTCCACAGCCAGCGCGGTCATTCCACAGTGGTAAGTGACCCTGCATGTAGGATTCTCGTACCAATCGTTGCCAGGAGTGGATTGAGTAGGACCAGTCTGAGAGGTAGGGATTCGACTGAGGCTGTTTCTTGCCCAGCTCTCGAGCATAGGGCATGGCACGGGCAATGTCAGATGCAGGGGCTCGGACATCATCGTCAAAAAGGACGTGCCTGAGGAACACCAAGTCCGCCAACAAACAGACTAAGAACACGGCTATATAGGTGGAAAGGTGTGTCCTTTTTTGCATCGCAGGATCTTACCGTGAAGTGTGAATCTTGACGAGGTGAATCCTCCGGGTTTGGTCAACAATCTCGCGGATATTTCTGAGGCCGAGTTTGTTTTCGAATTGGCCGATGGCGGCGGGCGAATTCGTGGACTGCTTCTGTTGGTGTTTTGTGCTATCATAAGCCCCGGGGACCTGAACATGAGTGCCAGTTTTCTGCTGCGGAAAGAGGGGCGCGTTTTGTCATGTTTCACCATTGACTGAGGTCTTGGTGGTGGTATGAACTGGTTGATGTGGACTTGAGCGAAAGTGACTGACAGAAACCCAGATTCTTCAACTTCAGGTCGCCGTATGGGAGATGCTATCGCCATCGAAGGTGACTATCAGCATCGTGCCTTGACCAGTGGGCCGCCGGTCCAGAAATATTGGCACAGATCCAAACTTGAACTTCTCGAGTGGTTCTTCGTGCCGGATGCTGGCCTTGATGCTCTCGATGTCGGCTGTGGCAGTGGTGTGATTGCTGATGGGCTTGGTAAAATGGGGCTGAATGTGACGGCAATCGATGCCAATCCTCAGGCAATTGCATATGCACAAGCTACCTTCGCTCGTCAGAATGTTCGGTTCTTGCCGGGCTATCTTGACGAACTTGAATTGCCAGACGCCAGCTTTGATGTGGCTACTTGCTTAGAAGTCATCGAACACGTCTATCCTCCTCAGATTGACAAACTGCTGTCCGATTTTCGTAGGCTCTTGCGACCTGGGGGACGTCTTCTTTTGACCACGCCGAACTATCGAGGATTATGGCCCCTCATTGAATGGGCCGCAGACCGTTTTGCCTCCACGGCCAAGATGGATGCAGATCAGCATGTGACTCACATACATCGTCGTATGTTGCGAAAGTTTGTCGAAGCTGCTGGTTTCGAGGTGGAGAAAATTCGGTGCTATTGCACTTTCGCGCCTTTTGCGGCTCCAATGGGGGTGGGGCTCGCTCAGTTGATTGATCGGGGTGAGCGTCGCATTGATTTGCCCTTTGGAAACCTCTTAGCTGTGGTCGCCCGAGTTCCGAAAGCTGAACAATGACAATGCTGAGCGTCGTGATTCCCGTGTTTCAGGGAACGGAAGAACTTCTTAAGCGCTTGCCCTTGTTGTTGGAGTTTCTTGATCAAGAGAAAATCGACTTTGAAGTGATCTTGGTTGATGACGGCAGCCAGGATGGCTCAGAAGAACTGTTGAAGTCCCAAGAGACGGACCGGGTGCGGGTTTTCATCTTGGAAAAAAACGTCGGTAAGTTTGGCGCTCTTAAGGCAGGCATGTTGGCGGCAAGGGGAGATTGTTGTCTCTTTACGGATGCCGATATCCCTTACGATCTGCTGGTGATTCCTCCCATGGTTGATCTGATTGTGAATGGAGGATTTCACATCGTTGTCGGTGACCGTACTTTGCCCCGAAGTGTCTATCGTCAAGAATTGAGCTTTGTTCGCAACTTGGCGACCCGGGCCTTCACTTCTTTTGTTCGTCTTTTGGTGACTGGTGGTTTGACCGACACCCAATGCGGGATCAAAGCAATGAGCCGTGAGGTCGCAGAGGCAGTTTTTCCATTGATTCATGAGAATAATTTCGCCGGGGATGTTGAAATGCTCTACATCGCCCTGATCCACAACTTAGCTATTCGAAGAGTGCCAGTTCATCTTAGGCACCACGGCCCTTCGACGGTTCACCCAGTCCGGGACGGACTCGGTATGCTCAAGAGTCTCTTGACCCTGCGTTTTCGTCGGTCACGGGGAGCCTATCATAGTGAAGCCATGTTGAAAATTGCTGACCAAGATTTTGGCTATGGGGACAGGCCCCAATCATAGGGAAGGCGTCCCGCGCTCTTGGCAGAGTGTTGTTCTGACCTTACTTCCCACCATGCATTGAGGCTCCCAATTGTGCCACCTGGCAATTGTTTCCATAGCCAGGATGGGGGGGAGTGGTTAATCTTCATCCACGTTAAGTCCACAGCGAGATAGTTGATGAAGAATTTTTTGCGTTTCATTGTTGCATGCGTCTTGGTGACTCCAGCTTGCCAAAGTCAACAGCTGGCACGGCTGTTGCGATTCCCTCATGTTCAAGGCAACAAGATCGCCTTTGTCCACGGGGGCGACATCTGGGTTTGCACCTTGGAAAACCCCTTGGCCAGAAGACTCACGAGCTATGATGAAGGCTTTGAGGTGATGCCTCGGATTTCTCCTGACGGTAAGTGGGTGGCTTTTTCTGGCGAGTACAATGGAAGTCGTCAAATCTATCTGGTTCCTTGGCAGGGAGGTGTTCCGAAGCAGTTGACCTTCTATCCGGACGTGGGCCCGATGCCTCCTCGTGGCGGTTTCGATAACCTGCCTTACGATTGGAATAGGGACAGTACTCAGATCCTGATTCGATCGAATCGAACTCCTTATGGCCAGCGAGTTGGGCGCTACTTCTTGGTCGACATCAACGGGTCGGGTCTGCCCCAACCTTTGGCGATTCCAGAAGGGGGATCGGTTTCGTTTGCGCCAGATGGCAAACATTTGGCTTACAACATCATCAGTCGCGAGTGGCGCACATGGAAACGCTACAAGGCCGGGCGCTCCCAAGATGTGTGGACTTTCGATTTGAGCACCAATAAGGCCCTACGCCGGACGAGTTATGTCGGGACAGACAGCCATCCGCTTTGGGTGGGCAAAAAGATCTATTTCACGAGTGATCGTAGCGGGACTCTCAATCTTTGGTGCCACGCCTTGGAAACTGGGGATGAATATCCGGTGACTCAATATGAAGATTTTGATGTTTTGTTTCCTTCTCGGGGACAGGGAGGAGTCATTTTTGAGCACGGCGGATATCTTCATTTGATGGACGCGACCACAGAGTCAGTGAAGC
>WFTN01000027.1 GCA_015485455.1 Planctomycetota bacterium
ATCCAGGACATCTCGGTTAATCAGCAGATCTAAGTCGATTTTGTCGTCGCCAGCTTGGGAGGCGGAAAAACGTTCCTTCGCCAGGATGCCGTAAAGCTGGCCATGCCACCACCGTTCCCATTCTAAGAAGCGGGGCTTCCAAGAAGAGGGGTTCTTCCCGTGGGCCACGGCATCTGCGACCTCAATGCGATTGCCGGGGGCCGTGCCTGCTGGCATTTCAGCGCCACCGCCCATGCCGGACAAGATTGAGTTGCCCCTCCTGGGGGAATCGAGATCTTGGGAATCCGGATAATGAACCACTTGGGCTGGGATTATTTGGCTCAAACCACACAAAACGAGGCCAACAAGAACCCAACCCGGGCATCTTGCCCAAGGGATCCGGTTAGCGAACTCTCTCGTCTTGTTGCTCATCTTGCGTCCGATGAGGTGGCCTCCACCACGTACATGCCTCAGGTTGCTCCCGAAGAAGCGCAAACGGCACGCCAAATGAGTGGCATACCACAAAACCATACAGGCTAATAAGTTAGGAAATTTGACCTGTCGTTAGCCTAGCGCAACAGTGTCAAATACCGCAAACAAAGCTTGCGATTCCGCACGGCGCGATCCTCAAGGCTTCCGAGCCCCGCGATGTCCTTAAGACATCCCTGGAGCCAAGATCATTCCAACTCACTTCTCCCTTGCTTATATCGTCGATTCCCAAAGAGTCCACAAGAACTTTATTAAGAGTCCACTCCAATCCGCCCCAACCCGGCTTCTGACAGCATCTTGCCACTCTCCAATTCTTCTCCTTCACCGGGCTTCCTTGTGCCCTGGAGCGGCATTCTCTAAAACGTCAGTGACGAATCCTTCACTTGGATGCCCGTTTCGACGGGCGCCCCAAGATGTGGACACAAGTCACTTCAAGTCAAGAGGTTAGAACGATTACCCTCCCAATCGAAGCGACTCTTCGCAGCAGTTTTCTTTCGGAGCAATGCTATTTCTCGTTTCGAGCGCAAACCATCGTGGCTCAAGATCAGACCGCCCAGTGGTGAGAAATACAACCACATCAAGGGTTTACGTCAGGGATTAAAGCTGGCCACTGTGTGTGAAGAGGCCCGCTGCCCAAATACCGCCGAGTGCTGGTCCGGGGGCACCGCCACATTTATGCTCTTGGGCGACACGTGCACCCGCTTTTGCAAATTCTGCAACGTCAAGACGGGCAATCCCCAGGGTGTTCTTGACCGGGACGAGCCCAAAAATCTGGCTGACGCTGTGGAGCAAATGGAATTGACCTATGTTGTCCTGACCATGGTCGATCGGGACGACGTCCCGGACGGAGGAGCAGCCCATGTTGCTCACTGCATCCAGGCTGTTAAGAAACGAGTGTCCGACATCAAGGTTGAGATGTTGGCTGGCGATTTCCAAGAAAACGAAGAGGCCATCCGAACCGTCGTAGAATCCAGTGCTGACGTTTTTGCACACAACATTGAAGTCGTCGAGCGCCTCTCCCCTTCTGTCCGAGATAAAAAGTGCAGCTACGAAAAGACACTCTGTGTTCTACAACGAGCCAAAGAGATGAATCCTCAGATCATCACCAAGTCGTCCATCATGGTGGGACTAGGCGAAACAGAATCTGAGGTCGAGGTTACCTTAAGGGACCTACGGAGAGCAGATGTAGATATCGTCACCGTGGGCCAATATCTCAGACCTGCTCCGAAATTCTTGCCAGTGGAAGAATATGTTAAACCAGGGCAGTTCCTTCGCTACAAAGAAATCGCCAACGACTTAGGCTTCCTCTTTTGCGCCTCCGGGCCGTTGGTGCGAAGTTCCTATCGTGCTGGAGAGTTGTTCCTTGAGAACTACCTACGAACTCAGGGAGCTCAACAATCATGACTAAACAAGTTCGCACCGTGATGTCTGCTGGCGGGAAGCTCACCCCAGACTCCGGTGCTCATCTTCACAAAACCCAGCTCCTCGAATTCTATCGGCTGATGGTCTTGTCTCGAGAGCTCGACCTCGCCAAAGTCCGCTTGCATACGGAAGGCAAGATCGGTTTTCAGGTTGATTGCCGTGGCCAAGAATCACTTTCTATCGGCGCTGGTTGCGCCTTGGCTGCCGAAGATTGGGTTTTTCCCAGTTGGCGTCACCTGGCTACAGCCATTGCTCGGGGTGTCAGATTAGAATCCATCATCGACAATCTATTTGGCAACGAAAGAGATGAAGCCAAGGGACGGCAGGGGCCAGGAAGTGCAGGATTCTTTGACGAGAAGATCGTGCCTGTCTCCGCCCCCGCAGGCACCCACATTGCTCAAGCCGTTGGTATGGCTCAGGGGGCCAAGATCAAGAACCAAGATCATGTTGCCCTTTGCCTCTTTGG
>WFTN01000028.1 GCA_015485455.1 Planctomycetota bacterium
ATCAATCGGTTGGGCACGGTCACTCAATTTGAGGTGAGGGTCGAAGATCCGGACGAAGCCATCTTGATCGCCGAGAAAATTGACGATGTCTTTCGAACCGCCGAAGAACCCACGGCAACACGTCCGAAAATCGCTTTCTTGGAGAACGCCACAAAGGATCTCCGGGAGATTCTACGCTTCGGTCGTATCTTTGGTCTCACGTGTGTCTTGGTGGCCTTGGCTCTCATGGCCGGAACGGTGGTGATGAGCGTGCAGGAAAGGTTCTCAGAGTTCGGAGTTTTTCGCACCATCGGCTATAAGGCCCGTCACATTGTCCTCCTTGTCTTAGGAGAATCGGTCATCTTGGGCATCGTTGGCGCCAGCGCCGGTTTACTTTTGGCAATTGTTTTGATTCTCGCCAGCGACATTTCCATCGGTGTGGAAGGGATCCAAGTCGCCTTTTTGGTCAGCCCCCTACTGGTGGCAAAAGGTTTCCTCATGGCCCTTGCTTGTGCACTCCTAGCCGCCATCCTTCCCGCGGTTCAGGCCGCTCGCCTTCATGTTGTCGATGCCCTGAGGAGCAACGGATGAAACTTCTTCCATGGGAATATCCCCTACGCAACATCATGAGAAGACCTGGGCGAGCTATCCTGACTGCCGGTTGTAGCGCATTGGCTGCGGCGCTCATCGTCGGAACCGTCGCCTTCGTCCGCGGCTTGGAAACCAGTGCCCTGCGCAGCGCTCCGAAGAAAACAGCCATCTTGTTGTCCCAATCCTCCCAGAGAGACTTGGTCAGATCGGCGATTCCAGCCTCGGTTGGGGACTTGGTTGCCGCCGATGTCAGGGGCATCGCATTAGAAGGAGGCGTCCCCTGTGTGTCCAGCGAGATCCACATGGGAACGAAGATCAAATTCAGCTCCACTGAAGGACAAGGATTTCTCCGGGGAGTGACCAAACGAGCTTTCTTGGTCCATGAAGCGGTCACCCTGATAGAAGGAAAACCGTCTGCTCCGGGGGAGATCATTGTGGGACGCCTGGCCGCTGATCGTCTCGGCCTGGAAAGAGGTGCCATCAAGGTTGGGTCAAGACTGAGCTTCGAGGACAGGGAATTCACAGTCTCAGGTATTTTCGCGGCTCCCGGTACGACATTAGAATCCGAAATTTGGGTACCTCTCTACGAGCTCATGGGGCTCACTTCTCGAGACGATATTTCGGCAGTATTCGTGCGCCTGGAATCAGACGAAGACATGGACTACGTCGACCTCTTTGCCAAAAGACGCCTCGATCTTGAGCTTATTTCAATCCCGGCATCTGTCTACTACGCCGAAATGGCTGCCTACTTCGCCCCCATCAAACGCATAGCTTGGATGATGGCCCTCATGGTTGGGTTAGCGGCACTCTTTGGTGGTGCCAATATCATGAATGCCGCTGTCCAAGATCGCATGCGCGAATTAGCCACATTGCGAGCTGTGGGGTATTCTGGGCTTGCCTTGGTCATAGCATTGCTCATCGAATCGACCCTCTACGCCGGGTTAGGGGCTATTGTTGGTCTTCTCATTGCCAAGTACTCTATTGCTGGGGGGAGTATTAGCTTGGCCATGCAGGCATTCGAATTAGAAGTCGGAGCCCTTGCCATAGTCTTCGGCTTCCTAGGTACTTGGCTCTTGGCGCTGATGGGAACCATCCCGTCCTGCTGGCGAGCAAGCCGTTGCCAAATTTCACTGGCTCTGAAGGAACGATAGAAACACCCGTTTGTTTGTCTAAAGGAGAATCACATGAATCTTAAATCAATTGTCATTGTCACCATTCTTGCCTGCCTCTCTTCCTGCGGCGACAGTTCCAACCCCACCGAGAACAATGGGACATCCTCATCTCAACCCGCCAAAGCTGAACTCGTCATGAAGTCGGCCCCCCAAGATTCGACGGCAGTAAAGGCCATGAAAGACAGCGTCCAAGATGGAGACGAAGTGATGGTTCACGGGCGCATCAGAGAATTCGTTGAAGGTTTCGCCGGTTTCACTCTCGTGGATGAGAAAATGCGCCATTGCGATGAACGCAATGACGACAATTGCAAAACGCCTTGGGACTATTGCTGCGAAGATTCTACTGAGATGGTAAACCACAGCGTCACGGTTGAAGTCCACGAAGATGGAAGAATTTCGAAATCCACTCTCTCAGGTCTCGGGGGCATGGACAGGCTCAAAAACGTCGTCGTCGAGGGCAAGGTCAAGAAAAGCACTGACGGAAACGTCATCGTCATAGCCACGGGCATTTTCGTCCGCCCATGATCCACCGCGCAGAGCTTGTGAGCAGCGGCCATTCTTCCTATTCAGAAAATGAGTATTGCAACTTCACGAGACAAAAATGATCAAGATTCTCAAACGGCTATTGATTCCGACTGACTACCAACTGGTCAAGACGATTGCTGCCATCAAGACTTCTCAGCTGCCGATCACCCGGGAATATATTTTCGCCCACCGTTTGATGCGCAATAAGGACTTCTTCTTTATCCAAATTGGTGCCAATGACGGCATCATGTGCGACGACATCTATGAGTTTGTGACATCTAACCGTCTTCCAGGCCTCGTGGTCGAACCTCTCTCTGACATGTTCCAAAAACTCAGGGAGAATTATGCCGAATTCCCGATGGTTACACCGGTGAAGAAAGCCATCTTTCCATCTGGTGAGACCGTCCGTTTACATCGCGTTAAACCGGAACACAATCTCCGAAACGACCTGGACGGCATTGCATCCCTGTCCAAAGACCATCACATCAAGAGCCGCAAGCACGCATCCAACCTATCCGACTACATGATCGAAGAAGAAGTCCCTTGCATTCACTTTCAGGAACTCATTAAGAGCCACGAAGTGAAACACATTGACCTCCTGCAGATTGACACGGAAGGCTTCGACTTCGAGATTATCAAGATGATCGACTTTGGTGTCATCAAACCCAGCATCATTCGCTATGAATACAAACATCTCTCAGATTCTGATCACGCCCAGTGCATCCGCTTACTCAAAGACCAAGGATACCTTTTCCACAAAGACAGCCGAAAAGACATGATTGCCTACTTGGAACAATAACACGCTGCATCCCAATAAACGCTGATTCCAAGGTTTGAGCCCTTCCTCGTGGAATGGATGAGCCTGCATCCCGAAGATTCAGAAGACTTGACCCATCCCTCAACACGACTTCTTCGACCTATTCTCATTAAGCCAATGGCGGGTCCACTCCCTGATTTCGGGCACATGGCTTGAGGAAAGGGCAAAGAACATCCCAACATGAAGCAAACCACATGCTTAGATAGAAGCAAAAGACAACACCACTATCCCCCCTCTTGCCAGTTGCTTACGCACCGAAGATCAAGCGGAATACCGGCGACCCTTGGAAAAATGTACCGAATCCGAACACGCAGCAAACGAATGCAAAGGTTTGTCCATTGCCTCGACAACTATTCTCTTTCCCCCATGGGCTGCAGAACCTATTGTGAAATGAGGAAAAAGCGGAACTCAATCATTCAGCCATACCGGAAATCGAAACTTGAACCAAGAATCCCCTTACCCCATCGGAACTCCTGGCAAGAAATGGGGCGAAACAGAAATCAACGCTTGGTCAGCGCTGCAAACGATCAAGAGACACTACGCCGACGAAGTCCTGGCAAAAATCGAAAAGCTGAAGGCTTCTTTCGCAGTGGAGCAATATGGCGCTCTTTCTTCCAATCCGGAACGTTACCCTCTTTTTGTCGTCAAGACCAAGAACTGGAAAGACAATCTGCCCAATGTTCTCATCACCGGTGGTGTCCACGGCTATGAAACCAGCGGCGTTCAGGGTGCTCTCAGGTTTCTCAAGAACGATGCCCAAGAATTCGAATCCAAGTTCAATTTCGTTGCGGCACCCTGCCTCAGCCCATGGGGCTACGAGACAATCAATCGCTGGAACCCCCTGGCCGTCGACCCGAATCGGTCATTTAGAGCCGAGAGCCCTTCTGAAGAAGCATCTCTTATCCTTCACCACTTAGAGGCTTGGTCCATCCAGTTCTTGGCCCACTTCGATCTTCACGAAACGACCGATACAGACAACACAGAATTTCGGCCCGCCTTGGCTTCACGGGATGCCGTCGTCCAAGATCGTTGGGACATCCCCGATGGATTCTATACCGTCGGAGATGGCGCCAAACCCACTCCCAGATTCCAAGCAGCCGTCATCCAATCAGTCGAATCTGTTACCCACATCACCCCGCCCATCGACGGCAAGATTATCGGTGAACCCTTGGAACAATGGGGAGTCATCCACTATGACGCCGGCCCTCTCGGACTCTGTATGGGTATGACCAAGGCCCCATTTGTCACCACCACAGAAGTTTACCCAGACAGCCCTCAAGTTGACGACGAAAGTTGCATTGCTGCCCAAGTCGCCGCAGTCACCGGAGGCCTCAACTACTTAAGCCAACAAGAAGAGAAATGAGTAAGACCGTCAAAAAATTCCTTCGCTTCGTTGGCGGCAAGTAAGACATTCGCCTAACATCGCACCTTGAACAGAGTGGATTCACGCCACCTGCGATCAACCGGTCATCCATCGCATGATGATTTCCAATGGCCCTCGTTTGAAAAAGGCTCGCCAAGCGACAGAAAATGCCACGGAAGTGACCCAACACATCACCACGTAGAAGGCGACGAAGGGCATCGGATTCCCACGGCGCATATCGATCCAATTGAGGATATAAAAGCCAACAATAGCGTGACCAACATAGAGAGTCAGAGCCATTTGCCCCGTCAGTACAAAGGGTGACAAGATCCTCTTCATCCGCGAAAATGAAGCCAGAACCAAGCAAAGACCGATGATACCCATGGACGTACCAATCGCCGTCAGCATGTAGTAGGGGCTCTTCGAGCCAGAGCTAATCGTTGTCATCGAAGCTAAGCGTTGCTTGGCAGTCGGGTGAGCAACGGCCTCCGCATCTACCCAGCTTGTGTCCCAGGGTATGAGCTTTTGTTTGTCTCCGTCTTTAACCGGCAGGTGCCGCTCGATTCCAACGAGATTGACCAAGGCCGGCCAAACTTTGCCCCGGAATCGATTGCGGGAGTCGGAGGCTCCAGGGGAATTCGGGTTCGATGTGGGTTGGGCTATGGTTGCATTTGGCCGGGAGGTTGGCGCCACCGGGGATTCTACATTGCCAGCGGCCGTGGCTGTCTCTGGGGCCGAGTTGGCACTATTCCCCGCAGGCTGGCTATCAGCAGTCTTTGATTTCTTGGCGACATCCTTGGGTTTTTCATCCGGATCTCGTCCTTCGGCTATAGCTCGCCTCCGCGCCTTGGCCTTGCGCTCTTCGTTTCGTTCTTTCCATCGTTCTTTCTCTGCGTCAAAACGAGCTTGGTCGTAAATAATCGACCGCCTCAAGCTTGAGATCGCACTTTTCAGGTCACGTTTGTGCCGAGAAGGAGCGGGGTTTCCCTTGCCATAGGAGACCTCAAGAATCACTGCAGGCCTCTTCTGCCCAGAATACTCAACTTCTTCCACACGGATCTTTCGATCTTTGTATCGCCCATGGCGAGCCAAGCGAACGCGAACTTTCTCCACGTCCTTCAAGAAATCGGCATACTTGTCTTTGGGAAATCCTTCGACAATCGTCATGTCGAGGGGGTCAGGATCTTTCGAGCCATTCGAACCTCTTTGACCTCCGCGGCTTCCCCTCGGTGCTGAGGTGCCGCCGTGCTGACCCGGGCTACTTGATGAATCGGCAGTCCCATTTCCTGGAGGTTGCTCAACAGGGGGGGGTGGGCGCGAATTTCCTCCTCTTGAGCCAGGCCTTCTTCCTCGTCCGGATCCAGTGGGGGTGTTCCCGTTGGCATTTGTGCCGGGAGTTGGGCTGCTTCCGCTGGCACCATGACTCGATGGTCGCGAACTGGCACTACGGTTTCCACCTCTTGCCGATCCTCCACGACTTCCAGAGCGCTGTTTCGGCTGGGGCTCTGGGTCTTCCACCACAAGCTCTAAACTCTCATCCCCATGAACCACGTATTTTTCTGGATAGAGCCAATGCTCAACAGGCTCAGCGCTCATGTGTCCTAAGGTTGCCAACATGACTCCGGCAATCAAGATTCCAAAACGGGTACTGGCCTTGCTGGTATTCAAACGACCAATAAGCATGCCAGTCAAGAGAAAAGCAAACCACGGCAACACCGGATGAATGCCGTTGATGAAGAGATTCTTGAGGGCGTCCTGCCAGCCGTCCCATGAACTGCTGCGCCAATCACGGACCTCCGTGGCATCATAAATAAATTGCCGAAAAAAGGTCCCGCCGAGAACACCGATCAGGGCCAGCCAAATCCAGCGAGACCTCAAGCTCAAGAAGATACAACCGGCCAACAGATAGAATCCATAGAAATGTAGAATGTCGAAGGACCAAACCGGCCACCACATGTAGCCAAAGGCAAACAAAAAGAGGGAGCGTTTGACCAGGATCCCTTGGGGTGTGCTGAACTTTCTGGCAAAGACCCAAAACAAGAGAAGCATGACACTGCAGAATCCCATGCCAATCTTGAGAAGAGTCGAGAACTCACCACTCTTGATTGCTGCTAAGTGATCAAGAAATCGTTCTTGGACTGGAGCCACCGGAGGCGTCTTGTTCTGTGACCGAGCCCCCATTCTTGTACTCGCCGAAGTCGTTGACGCAGACGCTGGACGACGCCAAGTAACAGGCCCGTAACCAAAGGAGCGTCCAAGATATCTCTCTGCAGCATAGAAGTCTACCGCCACCCAGCTCGAACAAAGAAGTGCCACCAACAGCAGTGGTCGCAACAGGGACAAGACTCTTTTGAAACCAAGGGGTGGCGCTGGCGGGTTCTTTTTTGCCTTGTAGAGCAAAGTCAAGCCAACGCCCGCCAGGATCACAAAAGTTGCTGCTGCTCGTCCGTAGCAAGCTTTATAAATCTTGTAAAGCCACTCTGGCCCATTGCCGCTGCGGCTACCCATCAAGATCTGATAATTGACAATAACCATGCCAAAAAAGGCAATGCAACGAGCCACATCGAATCCGATTTGGCGGTTTCCGAGGGATGGTGGAGTTGGTTCGACTTGGGGCGAAGTCTCGGGCGATTGTTGATCAGGCACGACGTTTTCTCATTGCTAACAGGAGGAGCAGCGTTCAAGAAACGCAGTCTCACTGAGACACGTTTCGAATCGGCTGAAATATAGCAGAAAAAACGCAGATGTGCCGACCGCCTTCTTGCCAGGACTCTCCGCCCTATTCACCACCTGAGCCCGAATAATTCACGACCTCGGGGCCGCCAGGGGCGGCATAGCGCCCGTACTCTGCATCAGTCCCCCCTCACGACCACGTGGTCGTAGCAGAGCGACTTCTTGGATTGCGAACACTCTGCCACCCTTGGCTGTGTTGTGTTTCGAAGAGAAGTCTTAAGAATTGTTGTTCTGAGCTTTCTTTGCGGAGCATTTTCTCACACAACGACCACGATCTCATGAATCAGTCGGGTTAGGCAGATCCAGGAATTGCGAATCTATCCTCTATGTCCTGTTGTCAGGGAGGAGAATCCCCCAGCAAATCAGGGACATATTTCCGATTCGCCGAGGCCACGATCATGGAAAATCCCCTTCAAAAACTGAGCTCACCCGACTCATTCACGATATCGGCGGCGAGTTCGTGAGTTTTCGAGTGAGGCGCCTAACTCCCCTGCTGCACCCTGTACTCACCTTCGCACCTTGAATGCCAAAGCAAATCAGGGGAGGGTCACCTTTTGCTTCGGCTTAATTATAGCTTGCGCTTCCCAGAGGAGTTTCCCGTCTCGTCGTAACTCAAAGGCGTATTGCCCCGGAAGAACTTTGCCCTTGAGCCACCCAGACTCGTCGTCGAAATCGAAACTTCCGAATTTTAGAGGGGATCCATCATGAAGCAAACGACCATCCCGCCTAACCAGGAGACGCATGGACTCAGCCCGATCTAGGTAAGTGTGGCGAAGATTCCACCAACCTTGATGCTGGTCTGCTTGCTGTCGGTCACTGACAAGATCTGGGGATCCGTTCGGAATGACAGGGTCATCCTTTTGCTTAACCGGCAATTCCAGAACCAAGACAGCAGCCTCGATCATCAACATGGAAACAGAAACGGGGTTCTCATCATCAACCAAGTCTAACGTAATGGGTTCTGCCAAGAACATGCTTCCGTCTCGGCGCAACCAGCCGTTTGCCGTGATTCGCCATCGACCCGGAGTTAGGTCCTCAAGCTTGAGCTCAGCTTGTCCACTGCCTGAGTCCCCGAAACTTCCATGGATAGGATGAGCAACATGGACCCCCCAACGCACTTCTTGTACGACGCCCTCGGGAAAACGAAGATGAACAACCAGGTCGATCCCAGGTTTCATAATCACTGAATCAGTTTTGGCGGGCCCCTTGACCAAGAGAACAGTTTTCACCACACGAGAACAACCCTGGGTGGTGACTTCGAGTTGGTACTCACCGACTGGCACACTGTCCCAAGAAAAGGTGGTAAGCGACTCCCTGTTTGCAGAGATGCTCTCTCCTACTTGTTCGGAGAAGATTGATGCTCTCACGGGAGCCACAATAGGATTTCCCATCGGGTCTGTCACTGAAAGAGAAAAACTCGCCGATTCAAGAATTGGGGAAGGTAGGATGAGATCCAACTCTTTCTCGTCGCTTGCAATACTGAGCTCGGTTGTTTCTGAATCTCTGAAATTCGTTGCAAATCCAATGTCCCAAGGTGGAGAAGGCAACTTGTTCACCCGAAATCGTCCGTCAGGTCCCGTCAATGCATGCCCCAAGTGATCGCTCCAAACGCGATCCCCTGGGGTCTTACCGGATGTATAGACCCAAACGTGAGCCCCACCAACAAGCATGCCTGTTGAGTCACGAACCGTCCCCGACAGAAGATGCTCTCTCTGAAGTTGATAGCTGATAATATCGTTGTCAACGTCTTCGGGAATCTGAAAGTACTTGGTGACGAATCCTGGCATTCGGATAGAAAAATCGCCCCGATCGAGAGTCCCACTTTCCCACTTGGTCACGCGCAAGTCGAAGCGCCCATCCACTCCCGTGACGACACGCTCGCTATTTCTCCAAATTTGCGCTCCCTGAAGTGGCTTTCTCTCCTCGTTCACCACCAACCCGCGCAACAAAGCAAAAGACTGAAAAATCGGGACATCACCGAGATCCGCCGCATCGCCTGGCCACAATTCAAGAGTACGAACCTCGCTCCCTTGGCGAATAGTGATCTCGGTCGCCTGACCAAGGCGACAAGGAATGCGCGGAATACTCCAACGCCCATCCTCGTTAGATTGTGTCCACCACAGGCCCCGGGCCCCAGGCTTGTGTCGCCAACCCAAGAAATTCGGACGAGGAGGCCGGGCGTCTACCATCATGGGCATATCAATTTCGATAAGTTCCCAGTCCTTGAGGCGGACATACACGTTGAAAGCAGACACGGGTTGAGCGTCTTGATCAACGACACGCCCAGCGATTCCCCCTCTTGAGACTAACTTCAGATTGACTTCACGAATCTCTCCCTCACGCTTGAGGGTTTCCACGGACCCAGCAGCAACAGCATAACCCGGTTGCAAGACCCGAATCACAAAACCACCATCGTAGATATCATGGGAGGTCAAAAGTCCACCATAGGACGCGGGCACTTGATCGATGTTGTAGTTTCCCTGGTTGTCGGTCAACGTCTTGGCAATCAACCGAGGCCCGGACATCGACCGAAATAGACGCTTCACCCCTTCAATACGAGTCGCCTCACGGCCTTCCAGGGACCACAGTTCAACGTCAATATGAGGCACGGGCTTCAAGGTTGCACCGTCGACGACTTGCCCCCTCACAGCACCGCCGCGGCTCATCGTGATATCGAAATTGACTTGACCATCTCGCGATAATCTACGGGTCCAATAGTCAATGGGCTTTCGCAGCATACGGGGAGCAAAATCCACTGCTTCGCGAAAGAGGAGCTCTTGGTCGATACCACTGCCAAATCGATCTGAAATCGGAATACCGACAATCTCAAACGCCCCACCGTCACCACTGCGCCCATGACGCTCCACAGAAAAACCATCAGTCCGAGCTCGGTAAGATATAAAAGCCCCCGTTATTGCATTTCCTGCCAAGTCATGAACCCGGCCGCGAAGAGAAAAACCACGCCTAAGTACAAGCTTTACATCTTCCTGTCCGGGAATGAATTCCTGGGAGGAAGAAGGAGAATAATCTTCCCGAGAGGCCTTGATCGAAAATGATTTCACATCTCTTTGCAAAACAAGAGTGAAGCCGCCATCTGCGCGACTTCGGCATCGGCGTATTTTCGAATTATTGAGAGTCTTTGGCGAACGGACGCGCCATTCAAGAGCGGGAATCTCCGATACCCCCAAAGGCAAAGCCAGAACAACGGCGTCTCTCACAGGAAGGCCTGACTCATCAACAACCCTGCCCCGCACCGCGAATTCGTCAACAGCAGTGGTTTTAGGCAAGGGACTGCTCCCAAGCGCTTCGCCAGTTGTCAGCAGCCAAGTTCTTTAAGGGCAATTTGGGCTTTTTTCGCCACGGTCTTTGAGGCTCGGTTGGCAACTGACCTCATTTATCTTGGCTGTCGGCATCCGAGGTATGCCTCTTAAACCTCGGGGGTTTTGGGGGCGGAGCCCCCATCCTTCTTGGTACCGAAGGTGCCGTCATCTAGAAAAAAAGAGGCCTTCACTTCCAGCTCTTGACAAGCGTTCAGCGAAGGCCAAAGTCTCCGATATCTAACCCCCGGAGACCAAACTTTGTCACAAACATTGCCGCCAAAATCCAGCCTTTGGGCTCTTCTATTCGAAATTGACCTAGAATTTCGCGATCAGGTTAGGTTAGCCGGGTGCCAACACCGTGGCGGCAAGCTTCATCAAGCGAACTTTATGCGCCAGCCCCGAGGCAACACCCAGGATCTCGAACCACATCACAAACTCCGATTTGGCTTATGCTGTGCCGAATCTGGCTGCCGTCGTCGAGTATTGCCTCCTTCATCACGCTTTCTTGGTCGCCGGGTCTACTTAGGCATTGTCGTGGTTTTGGTGGCGGCGTTTCGCCAGGGTCCAACCGCCAAACGGCTGAGCATTTTGACAAGTGAATTCGGCACGGATCGCCGGACAATTGAACGTTGGTGCAAATGGAACGTTGGTGCAAATGGTGGCGCGAAGATTTCCGACACAGTCCTATTTGGCGCATCCTCAGAGGCCTAATTCCCTTTCCTGAAGAGCCCGTCCCAAGG
>WFTN01000029.1 GCA_015485455.1 Planctomycetota bacterium
AACTACACCTTCGCAATGCCCGCAGGTCTTACTGGTTTCTCTTTGATGATCCAAAGCTTGATTCTTGAGCCAGGATTGAACGTCATCAACTTCGGAATTGACGACGCCATCGAATTGCAGATCATGTAATCGAAATCGAAACGGAATTTCGTTTCATGGGGGCTCTCCTGCGGGAGGGCCCCTTTTTTTTGTGCAAGAAGAAGCTCAGTCTTCCTTTTGTGCAAGAAGAAGCTCAGTCTTCCAGATCGTCAATGAGTGAGTCAATGATCCCCGTCGGCAAAGAAACGGTAGCACCATGTTTGTCCAAGACATCCCCCCATTCATCATCGCTCATCCCAGACTCAGCAAGAAACCTGGCAACGAGAGCATCCCCAGCTCCATGGTCCAGATCGAATAAGCTGTCTAAGTCATTTCCTTGGACATCCAAGGCTAGGTGAGTCAATAGGATGAGCCCATCTTCATCCGTCAGTTCCCCCAACGCCTGGTTCCAAGAATCAATCTTTGAGGTGATCTCATTCAACGCAGCCAAAGTAAAAGCAGTGGCGTGGTAGATGGGTGTCCGTCCATCCAAATCACCCGTCAGAATAAGATTTCTTGTGTTTGTCAGAGCCTGCTTGAGGCAACCCTTAGCTATTTCTTCATCGTTTGAGACATGAAAGGCCAGATCAAAGTTGGGCGCATAGATGCGCCCAAGGACATTCTCAAGAGCGTCCAAATTCCCCTTGAGTGCATTGATGAGAACATAGTCCTTCTTCGCCATGACTCCCCCTTATTGAAGCCCGCTCAAGAGGCCCTGTCTTGCGAAACAAGGGCCCCACACATAGAAACCACCACAATCAGTTCAGCCACATACGCATGTGCTTCATTTCGTCAACAAGTTCCTCAAGGACGTCTCCCGTGGAACCCCTCAAAAGAACATCAGCGATAGAATCAAAGTCCGTCGCCGTGTAGTTGACGATAATAAGTTTGGCACCATTGGACGCGGCCCGGGCCACAAGAGACGCCACGGGCTCAACGCTCAAGGAAGTACCCGCCACAAGAAGTAGATCACATTGATCAATCAATGTGAGCGCTTTTTGGCTCGACTCCTGTTTCATGGGTTGGCCAAAGGCGATGGAATCTGGCTTGAGAAGTCCTTGGCAGTGGAGACAATAGGGAACTTCGGTTCCGTGGAGAATCCAACGAAAAACCTCATCTCTCGAATATGCCGCCCCACAGCTCAAGCAACTGACGCCGAATTCATCACCATGAATCTCAACAACACGCTCTGCTTTATTGCCAGCCCTTTGATGCAAACGATCAACATTCTGGGTGATGATGCCTGAGAGTTTACCGATTTTCTCAAGGTCAGCGAGAGCCCGATGTGCCTTGTTCGGTTTTGCTTCACGGAGCAAGACGTAGAAATCTTGGCTCATCCGCCAATAGGTCTTACGGGCATTTTCATCCCGAAGGAAAGCAGAGTAGACCAGATCCGCCGGGTCATAGGCAGTCCAAGCAATGATCCCAGAACGATAGTCGGGGACACCAGATTCAGTGCTGATTCCAGCCCCCGTCAAGACCACAACGCGCTCGCTGGCAAGAAGGTGATTGACAGCTTTCTTGATGGACTTAGCGGGTACTCCTGGAGGTTGAGGTTTCTGCATCTCTTCGACATCTTGCCAATAGCGCATTCCAGCCGCTCGACTCGGCCCAAAATTGGGCACGGCATCAGAGCCGACGCGATAAAGTGGTACAGGCACTGGCAAGAACTTGAGGATGGGCTTAGGAGCAAACCGCAAGATCCCCAAGGCTACGATGGCCGTAAGGGCAAAAGGAAGAGTCAAGAGCGGCAGCTCGAGTTGTTCGAAAAACAACCCTGTAACTTGCCAAAGCGGAGCCGCCACCATCATCGACGCCACTGCCAGGAGAAAGCTGCGCCAACTTGCGTGAACGAAGAAAAAACCGAGGGCCAACCCCAGAGGTGCTGCGGTAAACCAAGTGAAACCTGGGTAGCGGGGGGCATTCGCACCCAAGAGAAGCCCAGCGACGCTCAAAGCCAAGGCAACTGAGACAAGCACCGCGGGAATGCGCCGAGGATTCTCAATGGCGTAACCCAACAAGAGCAAGACGGCCACGGGTAAATGAGGTAGTCCAGCGTCAAACCAAAGGCGCCAGGCATCTTTCAGGCCAGCGAGGCCATGCCAATGGACATCAACGAACGATGGAAAATAAGCATCCGGAGACAAAGTCAGCACGCCAAGACCAACGAAGATCTTGCTCATACCCCAAACAGAAAGCATGGACGGAAAAGTGAGGGCTGGAAGACCCGGTCTGTCCGACCACCCAGTCAGGGAATAGAGCCGCATCAGGAACCCGGATGTTGCAGAAGAAAAAAGGACCAGCATCATGGGCCAGCCATAGTCCACTTCCACCGCAGGAACCAATCCTTCGGGGGTCACAAAAGCAATACTACCCAAACCGGCCAATACGCCGTTGTAGCCGAAGACACCACTTTCGACCATCAGCCGATCGGCGCCCAGCAAGCGGGCGACGAAGCTCGACACGAGAGCGCCAGCTAAGGCACTCGCACCGGCGAGGGGATGCAAGACGAAAAGAGCGATAAGAAATACTAATCCCGATGCGGACCCTGAGGCGAAGAATAACAAGCCGTGACTCTTCAACAGAGTTCGGACTTGGTTCTCAACCCCCGTTGACCAATGCCTGATCAATGTCAACTCCCCTTCGGCATCAGACTGTCAGGAACACTTTCCAATGCCAAAGCGTCGGCCACCGTCTCTTCTCGCCGAATCACGTGAACTTCATCATCCAACGCCATAACGTAATTGGGTCGGGAATAAATGAACTGCATGGACTGACTGAAGTTATAGGCCCCAACCTTTCGAATTGCATAGACGTCACCAGGACGTGGAGAAGGCAAAGTCACCTTGGGCCGCACCACATCGATCTGCATACAAAGAGGACCGAACAATTTCACCCGCTCTGTGGGGCGTGGCTCAGTAGCGATAGGCGTGATCTCATGATCATACCAATAGGCTGTTGGCAAGATGTTGACGCCGGCGTCAATAATAGCCGCCCGTCCTCCGCCCCGCAGTGGCTTCACCGAAACAACAGTCGTAATGATGTCGCCACAATCGTCCACCAGAGCACGGCCCGGTTCCAAAATCAACTCGGGCTCATAACCCTCTTTTTCTTTCGCCCGTATGAGAGGCTCTGTCACACAGTCGGCATACATTTCTGGAGTAGGAGATGTGGCCGTTCCTTGGAGCATCTGACCCCGTAGGGTATTCGATGAAGCATACCCTCCTCCCATATCAATGGAGCCAGGGGCAACGCCAAATTTATCCCTCAGTCGAAGAGCCAGTTCCACAAGAGCTGACGCTCCTTTGCGGTATTGATCGGGATTAGGAATATAGGTGCCCACATGCATGTGCAAACCAGCAAGTTCGAACTCAGGATTCGCCAAAATTCGCTTGGCCATGGCCATGGCATCACCACTTGCTAAATTAAAACCGAATTTATCCCAAGGCGGGTAACTCACATCCATATTGACGCGAATGCCGATACGTTTCTTGCCAGGAATATCTTTGGCCAGACGTTCAACACGCAAGAGCTCATCGTGATTGTCCAAGTTTACTTGAGACCCATTCTCGAAGGCCCCAATCAGCTCCGCGTTCTTTTTCCAAGGCCCGTTAAACGTGATGTCTTCCCCAGGAATTCCCAATCGCCGGCAGACGGCATACTCGAATCCTGACACCACCTCCATTTTCGCACCTTGCTGATACAAGAAAGCGACTAAGGAACTCAGGTAGTTCGTTTTCACCGAGTACGCGACGTGCATCTTCTCGTAGTGCTGCTTAAATGCCCCGACGAATCCCTCGTAACTTTTCTTCAGTTGTTTGCCATCGAAGATCACCAGAGGTGATCCGTACTGTTCAAGTAAAGCAAGCGGGTCATGTCCGGCAATTCGGTCCATTGCCTGTGCTTGACGTTGGCTTAAGGGCGACCTTGTCGTCATAGGCCGATCTAAGGGAATGACCTTGGGAGCCTCATAAAGTCGCGTAGTTTTCTTCGCCTTTGTCATCGGCCAATCCTCTCCAACAAAGTACTTTGATCAATTGCAAAATCTATCGGTGCGTCGGCGTAGTAGAGACCTGAAGATGTGACGACTCCCGATTCTGCCGATTTCATCGCCGCCATCAAATCACTTTCACAAGCCACAAGACAAGAACTGGGAAGAGGCATCGAAGCAACAAACCGAGCTTTTCTTTGTCCTGGCGCGCTTAACCACAGCGTCTGAAAGAAACCACTTGGCAGCTTAAGGTGAGTCAAATCGTCGATTGCTCGATTCCAGACCCGACCATCTACAGTTCTACCCATGGCCAATCGCCACGATGGCCGCATGGAGTCAGCTCTAAAAAAAGCATGATGGCACCCTTTATCGTTCTCGAAATAGTGCAACCCCATGAACAAATCCCTCCCCAAGGAAGGAATCAATGCACAGGGGCCGACTCCCTTGCGGACAAGGGAAGCGAGCCGAAACCAAGCTTCACCTCCATCCTCCACCGCCACCAGGACGCCGTCCGGCTTCAAGATCCAGCCACCATGAAAGATCTTCGCGCAGAGCTTACGGTCTGGTTTCGAAACGATCACCTCGTGTTCAGCTATAGGAACTTCCGCCACCGCCGCCGCTGCCAGAGATGCGAATCCTCGTGGCGAATCGAGGAGATCTTCCAAGGCAGATTGCCATGAATCATGTTCTTGATCACTCCGTAAGGCGTCTAACCACTCTAAGGCCGCCCGCGTTCCCGGCACCACAAGGTCATCTGGCCCCAGATCCTCAATCACCTCAAGGAGGCCAGATCCATCAACGCACTGGGCAAGGGAATCTTGCTGCCATCCAGAATCCATGGGAGAAACAGTCCAGCATTGATGCTTGACCTCCAAGCGGCGGAGCATGGATGCCAATGCTGCTCCACCGCCACCGTCGGGACCATCGTCCAAGTCGACAATATGTATGTTCCTATCTGCCATCCTATTTCCTCAACCCTTTGTTGATGGCTTCCAAACCTTGAGAAGCTGTTTCCAAGCGCGGCTCCTTTGCCAGTGCTTTCAAGAAGTAGCTCCTTGCCCGTGCTGGTTTACCCATTTGAAACCATGTCCAACCCAGGGCGCTCAATAAATCCACCCCTAAATCCTTATCACGGCCTTCTCGCTTTTCGACTTTTTGAAACCGCCGCAAAGCTCGCTTAGTGAGACCAGCACTGTAGAGATTCCAGCCAAGAGTCATGTCCAAAGCCCGCCACGCTGCCTTATCGGCAGCGGTCTTGCCAAGAGTTTGGATCCAAGCCTCAGCATATTTTTCGGCTTCGTCGAATTTCTTCGATGCGCTGCAGGCCAAGGCCAAACCTTTCTTGTGCAAAGCTTCACCGGGTTCGAGTTCAACGGCTTTGGTGAAGTTCGCAACCGATTTTTCGTACTTGCTCCGGTTGTAGAAAGCCCACCCCAACGTACCGTAGAGGGGGCGAAACTCCTCAAACTTAGACATCCATTCAGAAAGTTCTGATTCGGCAATGTACTCAGGGTCGGAATTAACCACAGCCGTGAATGCAATGCGAGCTTCGATGTGTCGGTTCTTAGCAATAAGCATCCGGCCATAACGATCATTGAGTTCAGCATCCGTGGGAAAGTCCTTAACCCACTGTGCCAAGAGATCAAAGACCTCTTCCCCACGATTCCATTCAATGAGTGCCCGGGCCAGGAGCTTACGAGGCCGAGGGTCGTTAGGAAGTTGAGCCAAAAGTGGTTCTAAGACTCGTTTCGCATCGCCATACTCACGCAGACTCACCAAGGCCCACCCCAATCCGACACCGGCATCGGTCAGTTTTGGATTTCTTTGCAATGCCGAACGAAAGAGTTTGGCAGCATCTCTAGGTCTGCTTTGTAGTCGGGCAATGTGCCCAAGGGAGTAATCGATCAGGTCGATGCGCGCCCGAGGGAATCTCTTGGCAGGATCTTGCCTCAGATTCTTGAAGATTGCCGATGCACCGTCCAATTCTCCGGTGCCTATAAGAGCCCAGGCCCGATTGTAGTCCTCAAAACGCCACACTTGAATCAGTTTCATTCCCTCGATTGCAGGGGAATAGTCCGGCATTGCTGCCAGAGATTTTTGGAAGCTCATCTCGGCTTCCAGGTATTTCTTTTGCGCAATCCTCACATAACCAAGGCCGGCATGAGCATCTGCCCATTCACCTTGAAGTTCAAGGGCCTTCTCAAACATGGTGGCAGCTTCATCCGCTTCTCCCAGCCGTAAATGAGCCCAGCCCGCAATCGTAGAAGCCGACAGCTCAACTTCCGTTGTTGCACTTCCATCTGCATTCGGGACCCGCTGATCACGCTGAGGATCCTGCCCTCTGTCATGGAGAGACTTAGTGATCCTTAAGGCACCCAAGTTGTCGCCTTGATTGAGAGCACACAGGGCGTCCCCAAGAAGCATTTGGTCGCGTTCGACATTGGTGGCAGCCGAGCGAAAAACCTGTTGGGCGCTTAAGTACTGCCCAAATTCTGTCAGTGCAAAGCCATAGTCGACCAAGAGACCATTGCGAGACTTATCCTGGCGAATCCAGGCGAGTAGATCAGCAGTGGCAGCGCTTGGGGACATCTCAAGAGCCCGGCGAAACAATTGAAACGCCTTATCTTTGTCGCCCTTCTTATTGAGGGACCAGGCCATGCCGTACACAGCACCCCAACTTTGAGGAAAGAGCTCCCGAGCTTTTTCGAAACGCCTCAATGCCGCAGTTGAATTGCCCGAATAATAAGCGCACCAACCGTGACTCAGTCGGACTTGCAAATTGTTCGGGTCATACTTGATGGTATGTTCGAAAGCGATGTCAGCTAAACTGTATTTCTTACGAGCCAGTTCCACGAAACCAATCCCCGCACTGGTCACGGGATCGTTGCGAACAATGCGATTGGCTTTTTTCAGGTCCTTGAGAGCTTTTTGGTAGAGCCCAAGGTAGTAATAGCAATAGCCGCGCCCGCGATAGCAACGATTCAAAATATCGTCGTGAGGCCGCGGACGTTTTTCCAGGATGGCGTCAAAAGTCGCAACCGATTCAGTATATCGGCTTTGAGCCAGCAACGTTTCCGCACGAACGATCTCCCCGAGACGGGCGTTCTTAACGCTCTCGAGGCCCATTTTCGAATAGCGATAGTTCTTGTCGATCGAAAGCGCTTTCTTGAAGCAAGTTTCTGCTTGATCAAGATCGCCACGAAAGAAATAACACCAGCCCAAGCCGTCTTGAATCTCATGACTCTTGGGGTAAAGACGGGCATCTTTGGCCAACAATTCAAGAGCTACATCATATCGTTTCTGTTTGAAGTAGTCCCAACCAGTGAGACCACCCTTCTTTGAACTTTGTCCCAGAGATGTTCCCACAATGAGGAGAACAACAAGCACGATCCAGGAGAAGCGTTTCATTTCTTGCTTTCCGACAAAAGGTTGTCTTTGTCATGTTGCTCAGTGCGAACCCCAAGCTCGTTGCTTAGCACGGCATCCCAAACCTTGAGACTATTACTGGAACCGTATGATTGTATGTGCCCCCGGGAGAAATAGATCCCTGCTTTCGGGCTCGGAACGAATTCCGGGTTCATCCCCGCAGCCTCGGCGACCGCTGCATGAACAATGGGAAAGTCGATTTCCGTTGCGAAAGAAATCCAAGCTGGAAATCGCCCATTCACTTCGATCAACAAGAAGTCACCTGTTGTGGCATCCTTCATGAATTCCAATTCAAAAGGACCTTGCCAATTGAGCACTTCAAGGAGTTTCCGCGCCACTTGGTCTAACTCAGGGTTTGCCACCGTAACGCCCGAGGTCGCTTTGCCAGAAGAGGTGGTATTCCCCTTCTTGACGCTCACAGACCCCAGGAGCCCTCGACGCCCCACTACCCCAGCAACAAGGTATTCAACGCCAGCGCGACACTCCTGAGCCATCACGGGATAACCCCATTTTTTTGCCATCTTGCGAAACAAAAATTCGGCTTCTTCTTTGTCAAAGGCAAGTTCAGCATCTGCCAATGCGCCTTTAACATAGAGCGGAAAAGACCAACCATCCAAGGGATGGAGCTGGCCCGTGTCATAGAGAACACTTGTTCTGGGAGTGAGCAAATTGGCCTGAGAGGCGAGCTCAGACAAATTCCATTTGAAGCGCCGCTTGACGGAGTCTTCTTGAGGCACCAAAGAGTGTATGCCAATCTCTCGGAGAGGATCTCCTAAGCGTGCGACGGTGGGCAAGTCAGAATCCAAG
>WFTN01000030.1 GCA_015485455.1 Planctomycetota bacterium
ATCAAGGAGTCACCGGTTGCGGCCAAGTCGCTAAAGACTGACGCGAAGGCGGCACCCAAGACCGTGAAGCCACCTGTGCTGAAGAAACCTGCGAAGAAGAGGAAGACCACGAAGGAGGAAAACTAATGATCATCCAAAAACGGCTCCTCTACGGAAAAGGATGGCACTTGTCACTGGAGGGCTACCGGGTCGAAATCGTCGCGGTCCACCGAGGCGAAGAGATCCTTAAAGACGATGCTACCGTCGGCGAGCTGCAGGATGGCGACTGGCTCGAAATAACTCCAGTCGTAAAGGACGATGGAAAGGAGCGCCTGAGCTTTGTGACCTACGACGCCTTGCCCTCCCATTTGAGTTGGCAAGACTGAATACCACGGGGTTGATCGAGACGGCGGCCCCACCACTCCAAGGAATTCCAAGATGCAACTCCAAGAAGCACTCGCCTCTTTTCTTATCCAGCTGGAAGCCGATGGCCGTAGCCAGCACACCATCAAACAATACCAACGACATGTCAGGCTCTTCGCCAGCTGGTGCGCTGAGTTTGGGCACAGCGCCCTTCTTCAAGGCATCGACGAACCAACCGTCGCCAAGTTCTTTGTCAGCGACACGGGCAAGAACACAGCCAAGGGGAAGAAGAGAAAAGCCACGGCGGCCAATGCCCTTCGCACCAGCATCCGAGTCTTTTTTGGCTTCTGCCACGAAGCTGGCTGGGCGCGGAAGAACGCAGCAAGGCTACTTCGACGAGCCATTGCGCCACCGCCAACACCACGGGCATTGAGCGAAGCGGAGGAAAGTAGGTTCATCGCTGCCTTGGACGAAGCCACACCAAGAGACCGCACCCTCTTCACCTTGATGCTGAAAACTGGAATCAGGCTTTCCACGGCTCTTGCCTTGGACATTGAAGACTTAGACTTGGAAGGAGGATTCATGGACATTTGGTTGAAGGGAAATCGGCAGGAACGAATGGAAATTGATGAACATGTCATGAACTTAATGATCGCATTTGTTGGCAAAAGGTCGCAAGGTCCCACATTTTGTGGACAAGGTGGAATGAGGCTGGGTGCGAGGCAAGCGCAGAGGAGGTTCAGGACATTGTCAACTACGGCACAACTACCGGAAAAGGCCACCCCACATGCCCTTCGGCACACGTTTGCGACGAAGCTCTACCGATCGACACGCGACATTCTGAGAGTGAAGAATGCGCTGAGGCATCGGAGCATTGAAAGCACGATGATCTACGCCCGATAGACTAATTCGCCATTTATCTGATCTGGCATGTACTCCTTTCATGCTAACCTCGATTTGCCTATCTCCCGAAGGCATTTGGGTGGCAGCAAGATTTCAGGATCAACTTGACCTTGACGAACTTCATGCCGCCGACCAATAGAAATCCATGTCCAATAATATTGGGGGAACTCCGCATTGAAATTTACAGATAGGCCTGACGGCCACCCTTCTTTCGACGACAATTTGCATAGCAAGAATCTCAAACCCAACGATCTGTTCGACAGCTGTGAGGAGGCCATTTGCTCTTCGCTTGTCCGCGCTACCGGGACTACAAGTTGTTTCGTCACTCGCAACGACTGGAAGAATCCAACCTCAAGTTGGTCGAGCGCAATCGCAACGGCTGGCATGGAAGAGATTCTCCTTTGTGACGAAGCCCAAGAGCAATCATGGGCATTATGGCGGATACCAACTTCCGACAACCGTCCCAGATTCGAAATGTCTGACAACTGCTTAGTCGATGTGGATTCGCAGGTAATTCTCTTTTGTGACAACGACGCGCTGAGTTGGCTGAAAAAGAACGGTTTCGAGTCAGATGCAATTACCCAATCGGAGAAGCTGAGATCGAAGGACAACGGAAGACCAAAGGATTCAGCAACAGTAGAGCAAGTAGAAACGATCGTACGAGCTACTGCGCCGATTTCTCCTTCAAACGATGAGCCGATCAGCGCTCTCATTAATCGACGGCACCAAGAGCTGGACGAAGAGCTCAAGCCTCTGGCTTCGGCATTTGACTTGCTCGTAGATGAGTTCATCCCAGAATCCCGCCTTCCAAGTATTCACAATACAGGAACTCGACGTGGTTTCTCGTTGCACATGTCCCCATTGGCCAGATTCTCAAAATGCACTGTGTTTTGCGAGGGATGTAAGCGTGACTTGCTGCGTGCCATCAGCTTGCTCAAGGGTGGGCTGATCGATGGGAGACCGCCCAGTCAATTTATAGACCCGATGGTCGCTGAAGAAATGAGACAGCGAGTTGCCCAAAGCGCACGTGACGAGAGAGAACGAGAACAGGCACAATTCCACGAAAGAGACCAAGCAAGCAGAGAGTCAATCAAACAGAGATTAGAGTCGATGGCATTGCCAGAGAAAAACAGTGAGAAAGAGCCAAGTACCGGGCAACGCAACGAAGATCCAACTTGGTTTGCAACATCCGAACGCGAAACAAGAGACATCCGATTCGGTGATTCCGTAGCTGATGTCATGGGCTGCGCGAAGTACGGACAATCACTGTGGGCATTGATCAGCGTCCTTGATCAATCCCGTGGCCAGGTCCTTGACCTACAAACCGTCGCCGAGAGGGTTGACCTTGTGAAGGCGCGGGCAAGAGCCGAGATCGCGGAACAGCTGCTTCAGGATGCATCGGGGCTAAATGCGCAAAGGCAATCACGACCTCCACGAATTCTGAAGGTAGGAAAGCCGTACGCTGGCAGAGACGAAAAGAAATTGAAGGAGTGCCTCATGGCTCTCTTCCGGAAAGATGACATTGAAGGTGCAAGTAAATGGAGAAGCCAGTGGTTTCACTGGCGCAAGACCGACGTCATCCTGGAGTATCGTGCATCCGATTGATCACATTCGCGAACCAAGAAAATAAAACTGACATTCTTAAGCAACTGTAAATAAACAACTTAGGAGTTCGCAAAAGTAGTTCGCGGCTCATATGCGAACGAACTTCCCCACTACGGCGGCGCACCTATTTGCTGGTGTGCTCACAGTAGAGTTCCTTGGAGAA
>WFTN01000031.1 GCA_015485455.1 Planctomycetota bacterium
ATTCTCGACTTGAATTCTCCGATTCGTCACAACTGCAATGCGGCCTCCTAAACCTTGGACGAATTTCATGAAGGAAACAGCCCCCGGTACGGCCACTGCTTCCTCACGAAGACACCAGGCTTCCCAACTCGAAAGGGAATAACCCAGTGCTCCCCGCTCCTTTTGATAGAGGGAATTGTCAAGGATGGTCTCATCGGCATCGAGTACAACTGACCATGTTCCCGCTAAAGGGAGTTTCCCGCTGCTCTTGAGGGCCAGCAATCGAAGTTTGCAAGTTGAGTACGTTTGATAGGCCAAGCCCTGATACTCCTCACTGCTACGAACCCAATGAAGTGCTCCTGACACAAGAGGAGTTTTATTGCCCTCAAAGATTGCGTCGAGCAAACCTGCCAAGCGAATGCCTGCTTGGAGCAATCGATGCTTGACGACGGGAAGATTCTTGAAGGCGTAACCATGACTGCCACTGGGCCCGGGTTTCGGGATCTCATAGGCCTGGGACCTCAGTTCGTAAGACTCTTGGGCCCAAACCTCCAGAGGGTCCGACTGCCAAGAACTCATCTCACTCGGCTCTGCTTTGTCGATGAAAGCAGCTAACTCGCTGTAACTAAGTTTGGTCGAGTCGATAAGAGAAGAGTCCCAAATGACATGCATGTTGCTTTCGACACCGAACCACATGGCCTCTGTGTCATTGCCCCCCTTGTCTTTTGCCCTGCCGACGTGGAGCGGTTGGTGAATATCTCCCACGAGATGGACAAGCCATTTCAATGCTTCAATGCGCTTCTCTTTCGGTCCAGTCCGATCCCGCAGAATTCCGGCAAAGTGCCTGATCGCTTGGATGACATCCTCAGGGTCACGACTCCCTTCTTTCGGTTTCTCCACGTAAGTTTTGCCGTCCTCGATACTCACCCAGTGCCAACGATTTGCATGACGCCACCGGGGGTCAGACTTAATCTCGTCCGCCCAAGTTGCCACTTCTACCAAGGACGATTTCCCCAAGAGTTCTTTGACCGCCGAGGCTGTTCGAGGGGAAATGTGCTTCTCGGCGATCATGGCAATCACACGGTGCCCGGTCCTGCCCCAAGCTCCGCTGGTTGGCACGAAAGCCACCATGAGAGAGCTGAAACCTATGACGAAAAAGACGGCCACGAGAATCTTCTTTTTCCAGCCCCCATGAGTCTTCGTTCCTAATCCCTGCCTTGCCATCATCTTGTGCCTTCCGGAAAAATCCATGTCCTCATCGTGATTCCGGCCCCAATGAGGTCTCTTGTTCAGTAACTTCGGTCATCGTACTGTGCATCATGAGTAATGAAAACACGAATAGCATTGCGGACGGTTGCGTCGTCACCATGCACTACACATTGACCTTGGATGATGGCGAAAAAGTCGACTCCAGCGTCGGGCGGGAACCACTGGTCTATCTCCATGGTGCCCAAAACATTGTTCCCGGTCTTGAACGCCAAATGGCAGGAAAAGCCGCCGGTGATAAATTCGAAGTCAAGGTGACACCGGAAGAAGGATACGGTCCCCGTGTCGAAGGTGCGGAAAAGGTCGTTGGCCGTGACGAACTACCACCAGAATTAGAAGTACAGGTCGGCATGCCTCTCAGCGCCCAAACCTCAGACGGCGCAGAAGTCACTCTCTATGTGACAGCGGTATCAGAAGATTCTATCACTGTTGATATGAACTTGCCTCTCTCCGGCAAAAATCTGAACTTCGACATCGAAGTCGTCGAAATTCGCCCCGCGACTGACGAAGAAAAAGAGCATGGTCACCCCCATGGCCCTGGTGGTCATCACCACTAAGTCACCTAAGACGACATCGGCCTATGAGCCGCTTGCGGCGTTAACGTCGCAAGCGGCGACTTCTCTGACTACGGACGTGCGGCCACCGTAAATGCTAAGCAGTGCGCGGAGGAAGCAAGCTATGGGACAATCAGAAAAGCCCAAAGACTACTGTCTTCGATGCCACCGAAACTCGAAGACTCTGCCCAGAAATCCTGCCATTGTGAATTTTGCGGTTTCAACAATTTTCTCAGCGACCGCAAGAAGTACTGGACCCTCTCACCCCTCTTGGTTCAAGCGGGTTTAGTATTGGCGTCGCTGGCGGGTACTTGGGATATCGAGCGCTTTTCTGTACTTGGTAATTGTTCGGCGGGCGACATCGACACCAAAACTCGCCTTCAAGCGCTTGACGATTTCTTCGTCGGATAGGGGAGACTTCTTGTCTTCTTGGTCAATGATCTCACGGACCCGTTGCTTAACGCTCGAACGACTTTCCACCCCACCATCAACACTTTTCGTAGCTCCACTGAAGAAGAACTTCAGAGCAAAGATTCCCCGATGAGTTTGCATGTACTTTTCGTGAGTGGCTCGGCTCACAGTCGAAACATGAATGCCCAAATCATCAGCAATCTGTTGCATTTTCAGCGGGGCCAAGTAATGAGGGCCGAATTCGAGAAAGTCTCTTTGATAGTGAACAATTCTCTTGGCCACCCGCATCAAAGTACTTTGGCGCTGCTCGATAGCAGAGATGAGCCACTTAGCTCCTTCGACCTGCTTACGCACCTGTTCCTTATACTC
>WFTN01000032.1 GCA_015485455.1 Planctomycetota bacterium
AGGTTTTACGTTCACGAAGTCGGAGCGGTCTGTGGCCACCAAGATGACTTCGATCTCCTTCGGTTCGTAGGCTTTGTCCAGGTCGAAACGAAAACTCTTCCTTTCAGATCGTGTCAAAGTGGCCAGCCAAACTTTGTCTTCTGCTAAACTCTTGCCTTTCGCCTTCACGTGAATGGCCACTTGGTGCCCTGCCTTCTGGTCAAGGTTCCCTAAAATGAAAACGACGGTTTGCCCTCGTCTTTCCAAGTGTAAGTCTTCTAAAGAGATCCAAGATTCTTCTATCCAAATCTCCGAAACGGAAACGCCCACAGCCCCAGGAGCTGTGTTTTTCCAAGTTAAGGTGACTTCTCCGTCTTTTGTCGCTTCCAGGGGGAGAGGGTGAACCTGCTGTCCCATTGTTGGCCAAAGGCTCAAAGGCCCGTGCACCAATATTTCATCGGCGTAGAGACTGATGCCTGTTGGGCGTGGGACTTCTCCTCGTCCCTCTCCCAAGGGGGCTGGATAAGAAAGGCGCACCTGATACTTCTTTTGAGCATCCGGCAATTTGATCCTGTAAGCCATCTTATCGTCGACACTTAATCGTTGGCTATCCAGGGGATCATAGAGACTCGGATGGGCTCTGAGGAAGGTGGATCCTCCAGCGAGTCGATCGTCAAACTGGGAATGGCCACAATCGAAGTAAGCAACAACGTGCCCTCGGTTCACTTTATCGATTGAAATGGAATAGTAATGAAAGACGGTGATGTAAAGAGTAAAGACGGCGAATGCGAAATTCGCCAGAGCTACCGTGGTGAACAACAGTTGGGCCCGGCTGTTGGTGAGTTTCTTGATTCCATCGATCAAGACGATCATCAAAGGAATGAGGGCAGCGAAGAAGTAGCGGCCATGGATGTGGTGGTAGTGTTGATTGGCAATCAGTATCGCACCCAAGAGGGTGAGGAGAGCTAAGATTGCTGAACCTGAAGGAACAGGGAGCCCGTCATTAGGCTGCTGTTTGTGCCCCAAACGTTCTTTCTGTCGGACCAAGAGGAACGCCATGAGTGATAACGTTGCTAAAGCCAAACTTGGCAAGAAGAATATTTGTGGTGCACTGAGATTGGCCGCTGTGACAACACCGATGAAGGACTCTGCCAACTGATAGGGAATGACCAAGAGATCCACCCAATGTTGACCTTGGAGGCGTAGGAGAAAGGGCTCATGCTGGGCGTGATAATCAAGAGCCAAAAAACCGCCATTAGCGAGGATCTGGCGCAGATGCCACCAGCCCCCCAAGAAGATGGGCGCAGCAGCCAGTTTTCCCAAGGCAAGAAGACGTTGGGAAAGGCGAGGGGCTTCCTGCTTCGCCTGCACGATCAAGAGAGAAACGAAAACAAGCACACCAACAACATGGAGTTTCGTGAGCAGGCAAAGAGCTAAGAGCAGGCCTAAACGGATGAGGGATTGGGTGGACAGAAGACGGTTTTCTCTGCGTTTCTTCAAGGCGAAAGCACAGAGCCAGGCGCCGAAGAACGTCATCCACGGATCGTTGGAGATGACGGCGAAGTGCATACTCCAACTGGGCAGCAGCAAGAGAGCACAGCATGCTGCGACCACTAAGTTCCCGGAATTGGGGAAGACGGTTCTCAAACATGAGAGCAAGAAAAAAGCTGTGCCGATACCCAGGAGCACGGAGATCCCCCGAAGTCCATAAAAAGACCAGTGTTGCGTCTTGTTCATGATTTTTCGGTGGGCGGATTTCGGTCCCTTGGGCACACGTCCCAGATTGTCGAATGAAGCGTTTGGGTTAAACACGGTTCTGCGACCCAAAAAGTCTCCAGGGTGATCAACGAGATTAGATCCATCCGTCGGCTGAGGGGCAAATTTTTGAAAGCCATGAAAGAACAGAGCGTCTATGGCATAGGGTAAAGGGGGATGT
The DNA here is from genome assembly GCA_015485455.1 of Planctomycetota bacterium. Classification (GTDB taxonomy): domain Bacteria; phylum Planctomycetota; family DRQF01; genus S139-23. Next base: position 1,916 of record WFTN01000032.1, read on the forward strand.
TGAATTTGGCCGACTCGGTCTGATTCCATTTTCGGCAGACGGTGTTCGGTAGCCAGGAAGATGATGTGGTCCAAGTGGGTGTGCTCATCGGGGCCAGCGCCCATGGGCAAGATCAAGGCTGTGATGATGGAATTCCAAGTGGCGAACAACAAGACGAGAATGAATGTTGCCCATGCCAATGGTCCCAATCTTTTTGGTCTGGCGGCTGCGTCGACCTCTTGCATTTCTGGAACTCCCTGTGTGTTTCATTCTCAGGTCTTATTTGTGGACGGCATCCTAACACTAAGAGGAGGCGGATGCGCGGTCCTGGCCTTCGAATTCGAGTGTCAAATGAAGCTACCGGTATGCCAGCGGCGGATGCCATCGTGGCATTCGTCGACAATGACGGTCCAGCTCGCGGGCTCTTGGACAAAGTACCTTCGACTTGGTGAGAGAATCCCAAGGCGGGTCAGGTTCATCATCAACATGGAAAAGGCCTGTGGGCGATTGCTATTTTGAAGTCTTGAAGAACGAACCGCGGCCTCCCGTGCTGATTCCTCGCAATCAAGAGGATTTTCTTGAAGCCTTAAGGACTGTGCGTTGAGAATTTTCTTTCAGGCAGTTCTCAAGCGATTCTGAATCAACCAAATTAGGGCGAAGTGAGGTGTGTGCATCGCTGCGGGTTGTGGCAAAAGGGAGGGGCGCACTTTGTGGTGCGCCCCTCACGGTTCTGTCTTAGAAGTTGACGGTCATTTGGAAGTAAACCCAATCTACGTCTGGGTCGTCCCCGGTGTCGGAGACGTAATCGCCAGAGAAGAAGTGGCTGTAGCCAATCCAAAGAAGCGTCGAAGGGTTAAGTTTGTATTTGGCATGAATGTCGATTTCAGTGCCAACTTCGTTACTGACTCCACCGCCGACGGTGCGAATTGGGTTACCGGCTGCGTTGTACCAGGAGTCTGTGTCCGAATCTAAGAGGAAGTAGTGGACTGCAGCTTCGATCCACAGTTCTTCTGTGGGTTGAGCATTGACACGGAAGACGAAGTCGTGACCGTTACGCCAAGCGAAGATGTCCAAGAATCCTTGGTAGGCGTGACCAAAAGGATAGAGAGGGTTGAACGTCCCGGCGTCTCCATCAGTCGGGTCGTCATCACCAGATGCGAAGTCCCATTCGAGGCCCACATGAGGCTTCCAGTCGCCACCGAAGGTATATCCAGCTTTCAGAGCCCAGGCATAAGCCTCGATGTCATCGTTGGCATTGTTACCGAACTGGTAATCGCCTTCGGCACTGTAACTGAAGCCACCGGTATGACCCTTGAATCGCAGACCGAATGTAAATTCATCACGGTCACCTAAGACGCCATCTTCACCGACGAATGTTCCAGAGGAGAAATTCCGGTAGAAGAGGTATGCGTCGACCTCGTGGTTCTCCCATCCAGTGAAGTGGAAGTAGATACCAGAGAAAACATGATCGTCGTCTTGTTCGCCGTTTGGAGCAAGACTGCGCTCAGAAATGTTGGTGACGAACAAATCCAATTGAAAGTCCTCAGTGGTGTACCAAGTGCGCACACCATCCCAGGAGCGCCCAACAGCACTCCAGTCCAAGGGACTCACTAGGCGTTGGTCGCCATAACTCAATTCTTGGCGGCCAACTCGGAAGGTCCAATCATGGCCGAATACGTTTTCGAAATCGACGTAGGCTTGGTGAATGTCCACACCTTCCAAATCGCCAACTGTGGAATTCTCTTCACCCCAGAAACGCGAGTCTTGAAGCTGAACAAAGGCGCGTACGTTCTTCATGACGCTAAAGTCAAAGTGAAGACGGGTTCTTTGAATGACGAAATCTGTATCTTCCTGAACCCCTCCAGCATAGTTTTTGACGGTTCTAAATTCGCCGCGATAGCGAAGCTGACCGCCGACCTTGAGGGAGATTGATTTGGGTGTGTCTACTGTGGGACCATTGTCCTCCAAGATACCGTTCAACAGGGTCTCAAGCTCGTTGTTCTCAAGATTCGCAGCTTCATAGTCTCCGAGACGTTGCTTCAGATCAGCAATTTGTGCATCTCGGGCTGCAGCCTTTTCTTCCATCGCTCGAAGGCGATCCATGAGTTCACCTTGGGAACTTGATTGAGCTTGGAGCCCAACGGAAGCCAAGATGAAAACCATGACCAATGTGGCATAACGAAACATTTGTCTCTCCTTATCTATCGATCCCTTCGACCGATGAGTGAAGCAGTCTGGTCATAGATCCTTCTATGATCCGCACGTGCTCATGCCGCCTATTGCAATGTTCGTGCCTCAGCATCATTTGACTCCGAGAAGAATTGTGACAACACCGGCGAAACGGATGTCAGCGGGGTTTCCGCGAATCACTGAAAGAAGTAATCGCTGTTGTGAAGCGCTATCCGGCACTTCAAGGATGATTGGGTCGGCCGGTATCGCTGGAGTTTGGCTGACTGTTTGGGACCAAGAGCCGGCTTGGAACTTCACGACGCATCCTTTTTCAAACGGGAAGTTGAGGAAAATAGCCAAACGTACCGGCCCATTTGTCGTCGCCTTGGGCAATTCGACCCTGGCTCT
>WFTN01000033.1 GCA_015485455.1 Planctomycetota bacterium
TCGCAAGCACGTTATCGACTCTATCCATTTTCATGGTGACCTGTTTCGCTTTGTTCCTGTCTTGGCTGTTGGCCAGGGTTTTCGAGTGGAAGAGATTGAGGTCTTACATGTGGCAGAGAAAGGGCCGAGTACCTTTCTCAATGTCAGTCTTTACTTGCGGCGTTTCCTCGACATCTTCAGTCTCTTCTTCTTGCTTAAATTCATCCGCAAACCTTTGCGGTTCTTCGGACTCACGGGCTTGGGTCTTTTCTTCTTGGGATCAGCTCTGACGGGTTGGGTTGGTTATGAGAAGATTGTTTACCACGTCGGTGCTGTCGACCGCCCGTTGCTCGTTTTGGGCGTCCTGTTTATGGTTCTCGGACCTATTCTGCTTTCGATTGGTTTGATCGGGGAAATCATTATTTTCACTCAGGGTAAGACTCTGGCGGATTATCACATTGGGGCGATCTTGAGTGGACGGGATGAAGAAGAGGGTGATCGTGAAGACCAGAATTGAAACGAACGAAGTGACAGATCTCACCTCGGACAGGGCCACGACAGTTTTTGGTTTCGTGGATGGAGACGATGATGCTTGGGAGGCCTATGTCTTGGCCCATCCCGACTCCACTCTCTTCCACACCCTTCGTTGGCGGGAAGTCATTCGAAGGACATTCAAACACGAAGATTGTTACTTAGTTGCCAAGTGCGGCGCGGCCATTGTCGGTGTCCTGCCCATGTTCCGAGTTTCATCTATGTTCTTCGGCACCACTTTGGTCTCTGTTCCCTTCGGCGTCTACGGCGGGCTTCTCGTTGATAATGAGGATGTTGCAGAGAAGCTCATTGCTGAGGCCCGCGTCATCGCTGAGAATTGTGGTGCCAAGTATGTCGAGCTCCGCCATTTGGATTCTCCTTTGGCTGGATTGGAAGGGACTGACCTTTACTACACCTTCATCGCTGATATCCCCGAAGATGCGGATGGCTGCTTAGCTCGCATTCCGAGAAAGGCCAGGGCAGAGGTGCGGAAGGCCTTGAAAGATGAGACCTTATCTTTTGGCTTTGATGACATTTCATTGAAAGATTTTCATCGTCTTTTCTCGATGAATAAACGAAAGCTGGGCTCACCTCTGTTTCCTTCGAGCTTGTTTTGGCACCAGAAAGATGTCTTGGGAAGCGATGAGTCTATTCTCACGGTTCGCAAAGACGGGGAGGTCGTTGCGGCTGTTATGTCCTTTCTGTATAAGGACACCATCATGCCCTACTATTCTGGCGCGATTCCTGGTGCAGAGCGTTTTCGGGCCAGCAATTACATGTATTATCGGTTGATGGAGTGGGCCTCTGAAAAGGGCCTCAAGAAGTTCGACTTTGGCCGAAGCCGAGAGGGCACGGGTGCCTTCTCATTTAAGAAGCATCAGGGCTTTGAGCCTCGGCAGTTGAGTTACGAATATTTGCTCAACACCGTGTCGGAAGTTCCCTGTATGAATCCCAGCAACCCGAAATACAAAATGGCCAAGAAAGTGTTCGCCAATATGCCTCTTTGGATGGCACAGAAAGTCGGCAGCTGGTTGGTAAAGCGTGCTCCATTCTGATCCTGTTTGATCTATTCGTCTGAAAGGAATAAGCTCGACGCTTGGATGTCAATCAAAGGAGGCGTCGTTTGAAGGTTCTGATTGCAGATGATGAGCAGAGTATAATCACGACACTGGTCGACGATATTTCGGATGCCGGACACGAAGTTCACGCCGTTTCCGACGGTAATCGTGCCCTCGAGTTCTTTAAGCGCGAAGGCGCTGATTGCCTCATCACGGATATCAATATGCCCGGGATGAACGGCATGGAGCTTCTGGAGAATGTGCGGAAGCTCTGCCCAGATCTTCAGGTGATTGTTATTTCTGGTTTCGCGACCATTGAATCCGCGGTCAAAGCCATGCAGTTGGGGGCGGCGGATTTTGTCCAAAAACCATTCCTGAATGAGCAAATTCTATCGATTCTGGAGCGCCTCACGACCTTAGTAGCCCTGCAAAAAGAGAATGCCTCATTGCGGGAGCAGTTGGACGATATTTCCGGTTTTGACAATGTCATTGGCTCCAGCCGTAAAATGCAGGAAGTATTCAAAGCCCTGAAGCAAGTGTCGAAGTCGAATTCGAACATTTTGATTCAGGGAGAGACTGGCACGGGCAAAGAAGTCATCGCCAGAGCGATCCACAATAATAGCAACCGTCGCGACAAACCGATGGTGGCGATTTCCTGTGGCGCTATTCCTTCGGCTCTTCTCGAAGACGAGCTCTTTGGCCATGACAAAGGTGCTTTCACCGATGCCCGTGATCAAAAAATTGGCCGCTTCGAACGGGCCAATTCAGGTTCCATATTCCTCGATGACATCGACGACATGCCATTGGAGACACAGGTCAAGCTCCTTCGCATCCTGCAAGAGCGGGAGTTTGAACGCTTAGGAGGTGAGAAGACCATCAAGATTGATGTGCGTGTCATTGCTGCCACCAAGGTGGATCTGCGGGAGCATGTGCAAGCAGGCAAATTTCGGGAAGATCTTTTCTATCGACTGAATGTCGTGCCAATCAAACTGCCGCCATTACGCGAACGTGATGGGGACATCGCTCTTTTGGCCAGGCATTTCATTGGCAAGTATTCGGAGTCCAAGGACTACGAAATCAAAGAAGAAGTCTTGCAGTCCATGGATGGCTATTACTGGCCGGGCAACGTCCGGGAATTGGAACATGCGGTGGAGCGCGCCATCGCATTTGCGGGCAGTGCTCGTTTTCTGAAGAAAGAGCATTTGGTAGAGACCTCTCCTATTCACAAGAAGGCCCTGGCGGTCCCCAACAACTTGGTGAAGCTCAAGGCTTATGTTGAAGAGGCGGAAAAGGAACACATCTACAATATTCTTAAAGCCACCAATGGTCACAAAGCTCAGGCGGCAGACGTTTTGGGGATCAGCCGCAAGAACCTTTGGGAGAAAATGCGGCTTTACGAGATTGAATTCTCTAACGATAGCAACTGATGGTCAACAAGAAGCGAATTTGGTTCGTTTCCGATGTCCACATAACCTTCGGAGACGAGGCTTACCTCAATCAATTCCTGGCGTTCCTCGATGGGGCTGCTGAAGCGTGCACTGAACTCTACATCGTGGGTGATCTTTTTGAGTTTTGGATTGGTGATCGCCAGGCAGGTATTCCTTTCTATGGCCCATTGTTTGAGAAGTTCAAACTCTTGACCGATGGAGGATTGGTGATTAAGGCAGTCCACGGCAATCGAGATTTCCTGATGGGAAAGAGCTTTAGCGCCGTTGGGGTGGAAATGCTGCCCGAAACGGTTTCACTTGATCTCGCTGGGCAAAAAGTCCATGTGTCTCATGGGGATCAATTCTGTATTGATGATCATTCCTACCAACGGGCACGGGTGGTGATGCGATCTCGTATCCCTCGTTTCGTCGCTTCCGTTCTTCCGGCCTTCGCGGGGGTCTTTTTGGCTAAGTTCTACCGACAAATCAGCGAACGTAAGAAAGCCAAGAAGAAAGCTTTGACGGGCAATCGGTTTCACACAATCGAGGATGGCATCAAGGAAGAGCTGGGTCGAAACCACTACGACGTGATCATCTGTGGCCACATCCACAATTTCGCCGAGCGATCGATTGAGGTAAGCGGCAAAAAAAGCCGCGTCTTGACCACAGGTGCTTGGGAAGAAGAGGGCCCCAACTATGTGGACTTTGATGGCGACAAGCTTTCTCTTTGTCATTTCAACGATACGGAGTCAGGTTATTCTTAACCGCCCGACCGCTGATAGTGTTGATCGAATGACGAGGATTTGGTGGAGATCCTTTGCTCAGTGAGGGTTGCCGAACCCAATCGGGATCGCCTGCTTAAGCACACACCCGAAGAACCTATGGTCGCTAACATAAGGAATTGCAACTGCTCGGGGCGCTGTTGCATGTTTCATTGATGATGTTTCTTTCGATCATGATGGAGATCAAAGGAATTCTCTTAGCTCATTCAAAATGTCATTTTGAATGAGCTTGTTGCGTACGAGGCCGCGGGCTCTCTTGAAAAACCGGAATTGTCCTATTCGCCACGAGTCTGAGCTTGCCCAAGGGCCGCATATTTAGCATCTTGTGACGAGGCCCACGGTCCCCAAATGGTGTCCCCGAGGCATTTTCGGCTAGACGTCCTAAGTTGTTGATAATAAAGAGTTAATGACGTTGCTTGAGGTTGTGACAATTGACGGTCCGGCGGGAGCTGGCAAGAGTACAGTGGCGAGACGTGTTGCCGAGAAGCTTAATTTTCGCTTTCTCGACACCGGTGCCATGTATCGGGCCGTAACCTGGGCAGCCCTTGAAGGGGGTTTGGAAGCCTCTGAGTCGAAGAACTTGGACCAACTCTTGTGTGATCTTGACCTTTCATTTGAGGCGGGTGGCCGCTTGATGGTCAATGGGCAGGACGTGACTTCTGCTATTCGAGAGCGTCATGTCACCGCCCAAGTATCGGCCTATGCCGCCTTGCCTTCTGTCCGCAAGCTCATGAGCCGAGCTCAGCGAACCATGGGGGAAGTGGGGGCTTTGGTCTGCGAAGGCCGGGACATGGGAACATTTGTGTTTCCTGATGCGGCAGTTCGCATCTATTTGGATGCCAGTGCTCAGGTGCGAGCGGAACGTCGGGCCAAAGAATTAAGAGACAAAGGAGAAGACGTTGATTTTGACGCTCTCCTGAATGAGATCAAAGCACGGGATGCGGCTGATTCCAGTCGCGCCGTGGCTCCCTTGAAGCGTGTGCCTGAACAGCATTACGTGGACAGCAGTGATATGAGTCGTGACGATGTCATTGCCAACTTGTTGGCAATTGCCGCGAAAGGACTTGATGGAGCTGCTCGGAGCTAACGAAGAGGTTTGGATCAGCCTGCCATGTTGATGACCCAAAGTGGGTTATCGGGCGCAATGATCCGGATAAGTTTTTATTAACCGGATACGGCGGTGTTCCGTGCACATCGCAGGATTCCAAATCGGAGCTCAATACATGAGCAGTCGTGAGA
>WFTN01000034.1 GCA_015485455.1 Planctomycetota bacterium
CAGCCGCATACGCCGCCCCGGAACGTTTCTTGCCGGGTAGCTCTGCCACCATCATCGCCGACATCTACTCTATGGGCGTGTCCCTCTTTCACATGCTCACCGGCACCTTGCCTTTCGGGACGAACGCTGAAGCCCGTAAGAAGTTAGATCGCAATAGGATTCCGGATATCCAAGAGTTTCGCCCAGAGATTCGTAAAGCCACCGTCATGCTGGTGGAGCGCATGATGGCAGCGGACCCGAAGGATAGGCAGCAGTCTTATGGGGAGCTCCAAGCGGATATGTCCCTCTTGATCTGAGCTTTCTTCCTTCTTCCTGACCAATTCCGCAGATTGCGGCGGCAGGTCGTGAACTACTCGGGTCTATTGCACAGAGACCTGGACGGCGTTGGACAGAGCCAACCCCCCTGGCATCTGGGTGGGGAAGACACATTGGAAGCTGCCCAAGATACCGGGGGCCATCGCTGGGACGGTAAAATAGAGATGGGTCAAACCGCTCGTGCCGGTGACGAAGAAGGGGTTGATGCCCCCGGGGAGAGAGCCATCACCTACAACTGTTAGGAGGCTTGGAATGCCGGTGGTTGGAACAATGGGTCCACCCAAATCAACAGTTCCGATGCCCGGATAGGAGGCGGCAATGGGATTGAGGGGCCCAGAGAACATGATGATGGGCTTGAGGGGTTCCCCTTCCAATTTGATTGTGAGTGTTTCGCCGGTAGTTGCGGTGACGAAATAGGGGCCACCTAGTTCTAAGCTCGTCACGTTTCCAGATGCATTTCTTGATTGACCGATATCGAGGACAGCCAAGCCCCCGCGAGGAGCTTGTCCTCGCGTTAAGAAGGCATCTTCGATGGAGATGTCGTCAATGGCGATGTCGTGAACAAGAAGCGTATTTTGAAAGTTTGTGGACGCTCTAAAAACAAGCTGAACCTTTTGTCCGGCAAAGGCGCTCAGATCGACACTTCGCAAAGCCCAGTCCGGTCCGATGTGTCCTTCTGGGCCGAATACATCCAAGGTCACAGCTCCTGAAGGGAAGCTGTGAACATCCATGGATAGTTCATTTCCCATCATCGGCAATGCCGCATTCTGGGAATGCATGAAAAATTGTAATGTGGGCGTAGTCATCCCTGATAGGTCGAAGCAAGGCGTTCGCAAATTGACAGCGTCGAAGTCACTGAGTCCATTGATGAAGGCGTAGGCGCTGTTTGCCGAAGAAACCGGAGGAGAGTGGGAGCCTGAAGGGCCGGTGCCCATGTTCACCGTGGGAGTGAATATGACTTGCCAATCGGAGTTCAGACCCATGGAGTCATCTGTTTCGTTGACCCAGCCCACAGGCAGGTCGAAGCCATTGATAGGGAAGCCGAATGGCACATCAAAGGGCTGGCGGTAGGGATAGTTGTTGATCACGACTTGGCCGCCGTTGGGAATGGTGACGGTCAAGCTGTCATTGTTGAGGTCTTGGTCGCCGCCATAGATGGTCGACGCCACAATGGTGTGATTTCCTGGCCCTGAGAGATCAGCGGTGGTGGCGAATGTGTGGGAAAGGAGCCCCCAGGATGGCAGGTCTGACGAAAGAGCCACCAATTCCGAAACAACCGAACCGCCATTCGCTTGATAGGAGCTGAGGATTTGTGTCCCTGCGGGAATGAGGTTGAAACCACGATTTCTGATATCAATGGTCACGGGCTCTGCGCTGCTCAGGTCGACGCAGCCTAAGCCCTCCGTCGATGGCGCGGTCATCTTCTCAACGCTGATGTCGTCGTTGAAAGTCTGAAGTGTTGTGTAGTGGACTGAACCGTTCCAGGCTTCCGGGCCAGAGGTGAAGCTGAATGGATCTATACTCCCTCCGCGACCGGCGTGGATCTCTAAATGGGAGTTCCCCGCCACCACCGACCCAATAGCCGGAGCGTTTTGAAAGCGCTGGGTGGCCCCGAAGAAGAAAAAGACGCAGAAGGCCTGGGTTTCTCCCGGGAGGATAGTAACAGGGTCAATAAACGTCATCGGCTGACTTGGAGCTGTGAAGTGACCAAAGGTCGTGGTGATCACAGGGCTCCATTCGAATTGATCGTTTTCAAAGCCGGAAAAACTTCCCACAGTATTGCGTTTCCAGACACTTCTCAGAATCTGCCCTTGTCCCAAAGGATTCGACCCCAAGGAGGTGCTGAAACCGGTGATGTTGACGCCGGTCAGAGATTTGATGTCAAAGACGGCGAAAGAATATTCGGGACCAGATGTGGACATGGGTGTTGATAGGGTCTGCCCATATACGGGGCTCTGGGCTGAGACCAAGAAACCAACAATGAGATAAACAAGGTGACGGCTGAAGGGAGGGAAACGGTTGAGAGTTGCGGGCATGGTTTTCTCGTTTCTTCCTAGAAGAAGGGCATAAGGGGAGCGTAGCATGGGGCTAGTGATTTCAGCTAGGCAAAATGAGAATCATGAGTTCGAGGGAGAAAATAGCTCTATTCAAGGACGGAACTGCGGTAGTGTAGTTCTCAACCTGGAAGAATGACGTTTGCCTCATGTTGAGATTTTGCTGTCCCGTGTTGCCTCGGGCCGCAGAAATTTGGCATCGCCAAGAACAGATTCGGATTGACTCAGAGGGGAAAACCATGCTTAAGCTGATGTGCCAGCTCTTGACTATTTCGATTTGCGCCATTGCTTTGTCGTTGCACTGCCAAGGGCAGTTTGTGGTCGGCCAGACTTTTCTGGGCGACTCTTCTGGGGACACCCTGGGGCAAACTGTTGGTAATGCCGGCGATGTCAATGGTGATGGTTTTGATGACATCGTTGTGGGAGCTTCTGGGGTGTCATTTATGGGAAACACCGACGCCGGCATGGGGCGTGTTTATTCTGGATCTGATGGCAGCATTCTCTTTACGGTTTTTGGCAATGCCATGAATGTCGGATTGGGTTTGGCCGCAAGCGGCGCTGGAGACGTGAATGGAGATGGTTTCGATGACGTGGTTTTTGGTGCTCCAGGGGGCGGGCTCGGCGGTATTCTTGCTGGATATTGCATAGTGGTCTCTGGTGCCGATGGCTCAACCCTCTTTACTTTTCAAGGTGCGCCGGGGGATCGACTTGGCGCGAGCGTGAGTGGTGCGGGAGATGTCAACAATGATGGGTTCGCCGACATTCTTGTGGGCTCGCCAACGGCTCAAACCTCGGGGGTTCAGTTTGGCAATGCGAAGGTTTTCTCTGGCCAAGACGGGAGTTTGCTCTATCTCATCGGAAGCACAACCGTTCCATACGGCGATGCCGTCAGCGATGTCGGCGATGTGAATGGCGACGGGTATGATGACTTTGTTCTTGGGTCGCCTGGGGACCCCACATCGACACCGGGTTTTGCCGGGAGTGCGCGGATCTTTTCTGGGATAGACGGAAGTATTTTGCAGCAATTTTCTGGGGACTCTGTCGGGGATAACTTTGGCGCTGCCGTTCGAGGGGCTGGGGACGTGGATGGGGACGGAACCGCCGATGTCATCGTGGGTGCACCCTTGGACGGTCTGAGCGGGCCCCAATCAGGGAGTATTTCGATTTTCTCTGGTATTGATGGGCATCGCGTTTATCTTCTCGCCGGTGACAATCCTGGTGACAACTTTGGCCTTACCGTGAGTGGTGCGGGCGACATCAATGGTGATGGATTTGATGATGTTCTTGCCGGGGCTCCCTTTGCTTCTAACAACGGCGATAGCTCGTCTGGTCGCGTTCGTGTTTTTTCTGGTTTCGACGGCAAAGTTTTGGGCACCCTCAATGGTGATTCTCCTGGTGATCAGTTTGGGCGCTGGGTCAGTGGCGGTGGTGATGTGAATGGCGATGGGCTTGATGACATCATTATTGGCGCGCCCCTCGACAGTGTCAGTTTTCCTTTTGCTGGGAGCGCTCATGTCTACCTTGGCTTTACGAGTTCTATCATGGCCACGACTTCCTTTGGCTTCGCTGCCTCCGACCGCTATGGTACCTCTGTGAAGGGAGCTGGGGACGTTAATGGAGATGGTTTCGCGGATATCATCGTCGGCGCCCCTTTTGACGATACTGCCTTTCCCCAAGCGGGGGCCGCCCGAGTTATTTCAGGGTTTGATCAGAGTGTGATCTACACCTTCTTCGGCAGTGCTGCTGAGGATCTTTTCGGTGTTTCTGTGAGTGGGGTGGGTGACATCAATGGCGATGGATTCGCGGATCTCCTCGTGGGCGCCATTGGTAATGATGCCAACGGGTCCAATGCCGGGAGTGCCCGGGTCTTTTCCGGCGTTGATGGCAGTGTTCTTTTTGTTCTCTTGGGTGATTCTGCTGAGGATCGATTCGGCGTCTCTGTGAGCGGCGCTGGAGATGTTAATCAGGATGGCTCGCCGGACTTTATCGTTGGGGCGTTTAGAGATGACAACAATGGGCTAAATTCTGGTATGGCTCGGGTTTTCTCCGGGGCCACCGGTGGTGTCCTCTATACTTTTGATGGGGATTCTGCTCTTGATCTGTTCGGCAACTCCGTGAGTGATGCTGGCGATGTCAACGGCGATGGCTTTGATGATGTGATCGTGGGGGCGGTTCGAGATGATAACAACGGGCCTGAGTCTGGAAGCGCTCGAGTGTTCTCGGGCTTCGATGGCACCATTCTCTATACCCTGAACGGCGACTCCACCGGGGATTCTTTTGGCTCTTCTGTGAGTGGTGCCGGTGATGTGGATGGGGATGGTTTCGCTGACCTGATTGTTGGGGCCTTTGCTGATGACATCAACGGAGTGGCCTCTGGGAGTGCTCGGGTCTTCTCGGGAGTCGATGGCAGCGTGTTGGCTACTCGCAGCGGTGACTCGCCCAACGACGGATTCGGAAATTCGGTCAGTGGGCCGGGGGATGTGAATGGCGATGGATTTGATGACCTCTTGGTTGGGGCGGCGGGAGTTGGCGCAAATGGCGCAAACGCCGGTCGCGTTTTCCTCTATTCTGGTATGGATGGATCGACCCTGAGAGTATTTGACGGCTGCAATGCACTTGATTCTTTCGGTTTCTCTGTCAGTGGCGCTGGGGATGTCAACGGTGATGGTTTCGTTGATCTTGTTGTTGGCGCTCCTGGGGCTAGTCCAAACGGGGCCAACTCAGGGACTGCCACCATTATTCTTTCAGAAGTGTTCCCTACTTTGTCGTATTCTTCTGACTTGGGGCAAACGCGGTTGACTCTTCGATGGACTCCAGGGGGTGGAGATCCATTCGCCACCTCTGGCACGATGATCTGTACTGGAGCCACTCCCGGAGCCATGGGGCTCATTGGCATTAGCTTTGCCCCGGCAAATTTCTTGCTCTTAGGATTCCCGTTGCTTTTGGCCAATGACCCGGTCAACCTCATCAGTTTGGGGGGATTCGGTTTTGATATTCTTGGTCAGCTCATCGTGCAAAACGTGTCTCGGCAAAGCCCTGGACTGGGGGGTGTTCACGTCTTCATTCAGATGTATGAAAGCAGTCCTTTGCCTTCGGCGTCCAATGGTATCCGTATGCTCTTGACTCCTTGATTTTCGCCGCCGATCGATTGGGGGGGGCTTACGCAATAAAAAAATGACCCGCAGGTCTCATCAGACTTGCGGGCCATCTCGCGTTGGTGGGATCGCATGTGGGAAGGCGATCCACCATTTAGATCAATCAGTGGAAGTAGATGGACTCACCATTGAATGTGTTGGCGTAGAGGGAATAGGAGTTCGAAAGATCGAACGCTCCCCCAGTGAAGTCTTCGTAGACACTTTCGGTCAACCCATGATTGCTCCAGCCAATGCTTGATAGGTTGATGCCCATGGGTGCAGCGGACATTCCCGGCGTCATACCCACGATACCTTCCGAAACCGTACATGCGCCGTAGTCAGTGATGATATGGCCGTTCAGGTCAAGGCTGATGGAAAACGTGTTCGGGCCACCTTGGAGGTTGTCGTTGACGTTTGTCCAGTGGAAGGTGATGGTCTGCCCGGGAGTGCTGGTTGCATCCCATTCGACGGCACCACCAAGCTGTGGATTTAAGTCAGTCCAGAGGCCAGCAATAGTCGGAGCCCCACTGAGGAAGAACGATTCCGTGATTGTGAACGAAGTGTTCGCTTGCCCGAAGGTCAAGGTTCCGTTCGAGTTGACATAAGCCTCGGTGTAGGTTTGTCCATAGAAGGGGAAACTGAAACCAAGAGGAACAAGAGCTGAGCTGTCGTCTGCGAGATTCAAGTTTGTCCTGGAACCTGCGGATGTGGGTACTTGAGGATGAATTGTACCTCGAGTTTGATTCGAAACTGAGATTCCGAACGGAGCGATGGGATCCACAGCAAGCGCTTGGCAGAAGAACGTTCCACCAATGGCACCAGGCTCGTTACTGATCAAGTTGAGGGAGCCATCGCCATTGCTGTCGGCGAAAGTTGAAGGGAAGGCTAAAAAATTGACACTAAAGCCAAGATCAACTTGCAAGTTGTTAGCCGACGGGAAGAACGTGGGGCCCGGATCGCGATCAACCAAGATGATGTACTCAGAGTTTGGTGTGGCACCAGTGACTGACATGGTAAAGGTTTCGCCGATTCGGGCTTGGGTCGAGCTCAGAACGAATTGAGCGTGCGCAGATACGCTCAAGATTCCGAGCAACATAATGATTGCGGACATGCCGCGGAAATTTTTGAAGAACATTAAGTTCATCCTCTCTCTATAAGAGCCGCTTTATTTACAACTCTACACCTAGACTTCATGTGCCCTCGAGCACAGTGGTCTCCACCTCATGACGACAGATAGAATCCGACATAGTCAGAAATCTTCGCCCGTGTTTTTAGTATTCATGCTTGGCAAAGCACGCGCCCCTTTATGGGCGTCAGTTCCACACATCGACAAGGAATCAGCAAAAATGGAGATCAATGCCTAAATGGTTCTTTATTCAGATCATTGCTGGGGAAAACTCATGGCCACAAATCACCTCAACCACTTGTCATTCCCGAATTTGTTGGGCTTCGGCTTCGACGAAGCGCCGTGGTCAATTTTCTTTTTTGTAGGAAGGAGCGGATATGGACGATGAGGACTACCCCGCCAGTTTCATGAGAACATGGGCCATTGTTGGTCGGGGTTTCGAATTTTGAGGCGCCATTCATGCCGCAGATACGTGCTTATCGAGCCCCCCAGGATAAATTGTCCGATGTCGTCAATTGTGAAGACGTTGACCGATCCAAGTCCGGTGCTATGATCCGGGGCCCTAAGGATGATCACCTTCGACTATCTCAAAACTCGGAAGAAACAGGCCTAAGTTCTTTGCCCGACGCTAAGAAGCAAAACACAGTACAGGACGCCATTGATACTGAGCCAGAAGGCAAGGGGTCTTTGGCCGCTGTCATTTTGCCATTGGCGCTGAGCATTCTCATTCTCACGCTCTGTTTCTTCTTTGTTGGCGACGAGGCAGCGATTGAACTTTTTGGCTTGTCAATTCTCACCGCCACGGTCTTGGGTAAGTTCGCTGTCCTCCGTGGTTTGAATGAATCTGGTTTGTTCGACTCCCCCTATCGCGTGGCTCTTCTCATCATTTATCTCGACTTGATGATCGGCACCATTGCCGTCTTCAATATTCGTGTCCTCTACCTCTTGCCGAAATTTGGCAACAAAATTAAGGGCCTCCAGAGCACCGGGGTTGAGATTCTCGAGCGCAATCCGTGGATGCGCAAAGCAACTTTTGCCGGGGTTGTGGCATTTGTCATGTTTCCCCTTTCTGGAACTGGGGCCATTGGCGGTTCCCTATTTGGGCGGCTCTTGGGCATGTCCCGTGTTGTCACCTTGCTGGGGATTGGTTTGGGAAGTGTCCTGGGCTCCTTTGGCATGGCAGCTTTGGCTGCGGCTTTCGGGACCCAACTTGCTTGGCTCCAATCCAGTGGGATTCTGGGTTATGGCGGCATTGTCTTTGTTGGCTTGGCAATCTATTGGCTCTATCGAAGAAGCAAACGGCAGAATGCCAGCGGGTCATAGTCCCCATTTGGGTAAGTATGGACTTATGCCCAGTTGTTTCTGAGCCGATATCTCTCATGGTAAACGCGACTGCGCCCGCCAAACCTTTGAGAGAGTCCAATTTATGTCTTCTTCTTGCAAACCAAATCAACATGGTTTTACTCTGATTGAATTGATGATCGTTGTGTCAATCATCTCCGTGATTGCGGCGATTGCTATTCCAAACCTGATTTCTGCGAAGAAGGCGAGCAATGAAGGCTCTGCGATCGCGACTTTGAGGAACTTGGCTTCCGTGCAAGTGCAATGCATCAATCGAAGTTTCATCGACGCTGATGGAGATGGTCAAGGGGAGTATGGCTTCTTCGGTGAGCTTTCTGGTATTACCCCGGCGCGCAACAACCCCGGAGCGCCTTTGGTGCCGCCCCTTCTGAGTGGCTCTTTTCAAGGACCCGCTCAAGGCTTGGTAACTCGGTCTGGGTTTATCTTTTGTATTTATCTGCCAGACAACACGGGTGTTGGTCTGCCAGAAACCGCAGCGAACTATGCCAGTATTGACTCTGATACAGCAGAGCAGGTTTGGTGTGCCTATGCTTGGCCTGCGGATGCTAATGGAAACGGCAGCGCATTCTTCATCAATCAGTCTGGCGAAATCATGCGTACTCAAAACACTGTGCAGCGCTATGGTGGTCCTTTGACCCAGCCAAACTTTGATGCGGCTTTTCTCGTTCCAGGGGCCATGACGGGTCAAGTTGCCGCAGGCGTCGCTGCGGTTGACGGCGGCATTTGGAACGTTCTGCGCTAGTCTGATTGTTCGCGACCTCACGGTCTCGATTTCATGAATAAGTCGCTTTCTCGAATCAAACGCAGATTGGGTGCGTCCCTATCTTCCCAGGGCGCGATTGAGGGCCTTTTCCTTTTCTTCCAGGTTCTTGAGGGCCCGGCTTTCTTCAGCCTTGAGTTGCTTATACTGAGGAAGAAGGCGGCGAAGCTCTGCGCCTTGGGGGTCTAATTTTTGCAAGCAAAGAACGGTGGCTTCCAGCGCTGAACCGTTCCTTGGGTCCCGTGCAAATGCCTCTCGGGCCAGGGGGAGAGCCTCGCGAAATCGATTGAGCCTCATCAGTGCCGTCGCTGCCAGTGACCCGCCCCGGGAGTCATTCGGGGCTGTGTCCATGAACAGGGTGGCTTTGTAGTAGGCTTCTTGGTTCTTGTTCTGCACCAATAAGAGGTTGATGAGATGCCAGAGTCCTTCTGGTTGATTGGGGACGGCATTGAGCAACTTGTAGACATCACGTAA
>WFTN01000035.1 GCA_015485455.1 Planctomycetota bacterium
GGCGCGGTCCCCAAGAATCAATGATTTGGAGTGAAGATTCCAGAATCTCGTTATTCGAAGATCTTCTCGTGTCTCAACAGCGGTAAAAGAACATGTCGAACAAGTCTTCTTGCGTTCTCGTCCTCCTTGCCCTGGGAGTCTTTCTTGGGGCCTCGCCCGCCTATGCCCAAAACGCGGCTGCTCCGAAATCCGAACAGCCAAGAGCCATGAACAAGGTGGCAAAAACTCAGGCAACAGAAGATCCGATTGAAGAACTTAAGAAGAACCGGGAACCCTACTACGTACTTCGTCTCATTGTCCTCAAGATCTACGATAATGCTGAGAATCGTCCCCGCCTGATTGAATTGCTCAAAGACGACAATCTTCCGGCTAACGTCTTGACTGCGGTCTCCTTGGTGATGGGAGAGAAAAACGAAAGGGCGACGATTCCATTTATTCTCAGGGCCTTGGTCAGTGGGCGCTTCCTCGATTCGAGCGAGAACATCCGTCGATTTACTCTGAGCAATTTTCATCGCAAAAACTCAATTTTTTCGGACATCGCAGTTTTAATCGAGGGCGAACTCAGGAGCGACTCCGAAGAGTCGCGACTCAAGTTCGCAAATGCTGTAGCCCTATTGCCTCGACTCGTAGTTTCGCAACGCAACGAGAAAGATCGCTCAGAGGATTCGGAGCGCCTCGTTGTCATTCGCCGACTTTTTGGCATTTGGAAGAAAATACCGACTGGTGATTCGAATCGAGCTCGCGTCATTGCCAATAACCTCAAGATTCTCGTCGGTGGATTTCACGACTTTCCAGATTTGGCCAGCTGGGAAGCTTGGTTGAATGCTTGCAAGGATGATTGGTCCCCAGAGAATCGGCTGTCTTTGGCGCAGATTTATCGTCGCCAATTGATTTACTACAAAGAAGAAAATAGCAAACTCAAGGAAGCCCGCAGAAACGAAGTTGCTGACCTCATCAAAAGGATGCGGTCCGACAACGTGCCACCAACACGATTCATATTGGAAACAGATCGCACCCTGCGCCAGATGGCACTCCTGACCCTGAAAGGGATGGCGGCTGCGATGACTCCTGAGCGTCGATCCTTGGCTATTAAGGACTTGGTCACGGGGCTGAGCCAACCGCAAGCAAGAGGCCCTGGGAGCGAGGCCCTCTATCGCGACATTCTTCAGGCAGCGGGGTATCTAGGACGCAAAGCCACACCTGATGAAAAGGATCAATTGGTCACAGCTATTTTCGAGCCCAGAAAAGGGGATGTCGCGGAGACCTGGAGTGCCAGGCTCCAAGCTGCGGGAGACATCGGATTCGTCGGCCAGGAAAGTCGACTCAGAAAAATCTACCAACTCAGTCGTTCCGCTGATCGTCTCGCCAGCCCGGAGTGGCGACAAGTTCGAATAGCTGTCATCAAATTGGCTCAAAAAGTTGGTGTGGGCATTGACTTGGTTGGGGAGGCTCTCGCGGATGAGGATGGGGAGGTACGGGGAATCGCTGCGGTTGTCCTGAGCGTTGACAAGTCAGCGGTCGACGAGAAAATCGTAACTCAACTGGCCACGGCGGCTTCCACAGAAAAGGATCAGGGCGCTTTGATTCGCATGTTGGAAGCCATGGAGGTCATCGTCGGCAAGAACAAAGAAACGCTCTCTCCGGAATCTCTTGGAAAGATCTTGTCCCTCGATTTCGCAACAGTGGAGGTGAAGACATCCGCTCGTTTAGCCATTGTACTCTTAAGTCTCACGGTTGCGGGCGATGATTATGCTCTGCAACGGCCCCTTGCCCTGGATTTGGTGCGCAAAGTTCTATCGAGCAAGATCTTGGCGGATTCCGACGGGCTCCTCACCCCATTGATCAAGATTCCTTGTGAGGCTGTTGTTCCAGACTTGATCGATTGGTTAGGCAAGAATGAGAATGCCGAGGGACAACCCCAATGGGGTCAACTGCGTGACATGGTTGTCAATTTGGTTGAGGCGAAGGGGACATGGGACCGCGATTTGTCAAATATCTGGCGCGCTTGCCGCTCGTTGGCAGCCAAGCATCCTGAAAAAGCAGCTTCTACTGGAAGGTTTGCTTTGGATGCGGCGGAAAAAATGCCCTCACTACCCAAGCCACTTGCAATCGAAGAGATGCGATTGGAACACGAAAACTGGTGTTTGACCGGCAAGAACGAGGTTTTGTGGCAGAACACCTTGGATCGGCGCAATCTGCTGGTGGAGAACGCCGAGGCTGACATCAGGTTGCGGCTTGGACGAGCCGCTTTGGCAGAAAGACTGGCACTTGTTTGGGCGAGCAGGCGTCATGAATTCAATCAGATTGCCATCACCGATTTGGAGGCCTGTCTCAAGGATAAAGAAGCGCTGAAAGCTGAAGCCCGTATGGCATCCTTAATAAGGCTGTCGCGGATCCAATTGCTGGACGGGAACGTCACCAAAGCTCGCCAAGCTCTAGATCAGGTCGACAAGGAACGTCGCCTCCAGGCCGATGGTGTCTTTCTTGACTTGGCCATCAGCTGTTTTTCCACTCCTGGAGACCCGGCCTTGATGCGTCTTCGTGGCCTTTCTGAGCAGTGGAAACGCCAAGCCCCTGTGACTTTGGTTTGGCTCCGAGTTGTGGCATCGGCCCTTTCTTCCAATGTGGCAGATTGGCCCAAGTCTCTCGATGTCATGCCCAAAGACACTCCTCAAGAACTCAAAGTTGAAATCACCCGCAAAATCAAACTGCGGGATGCTCTCGAATCTGTCTTGCGGGCACGTTTGGAAGGTTCGATTTCTGAAAACGAAGAATCGGTTGCCAAGACCAACAAGGAAGAGCTGGTCTGCTTGGCAGCAACAAGGTCCTTGGGGGTACTCAAAACGAATCCAGCTGCCGCTGAGAAAATAGCTGGGCTCTTGTTTGCTCTCACAAAGAACAAGAAAGTGGCGTGGCCCAAGGAGGCCAACCCAACAAATCTGGCATTATTGGCCAAAGAACTGGAAACGGTGCGAAATAAACCAACTTTCGACAAGAAATTGATGGATGTGTTCTTGAAGACTGTCGGCACGCATCTATACTCCCTTGACTAAATGGCGCGGGGTGGAGCAGCTGGTAGCTCGTCGGGCTCATAACCCGGAGGTCGTCGGTTCGAATCCGGCCCCCGCTACTCAAAGAAGATCAGGGGATTACCCTTGGTCTTCTTTTTTTTTGAGAGTTCTATCAATTGGGAAGTGAAGGCGTGGATGTCTTGGCTTCTGAAGCCATATCGAGTGAGCAGGAGTTCCCCCTATGAAGAGTGAGCTATGGAAACCGCGACAGTCAAGGTGGGATGCTGCAGCTTTGGTGGGCCAGATCAAAAGAGCGGATATTCAACTAACTGCAGGAAAACTGGCAGAACTGAGAGACTACTTTTGGTTTGATCTTTGCGCGGAATGGGATTCAACTTATCTTCATGATGAAATTCACCGGAGTGAAAACTCATGGAGCCAGGAGTTCTTGGCATTCGAACAGGCCTGGTTTGAAGACGAAATCAATCATGCAGAGGGCTTCTTGGCTCTCTATTGCTTGCTCTACGAGGAAGATGAGACCCTTGTTCGTCAGCGCCTCAGGGAACGCAGCCCTGATTTTTCCCCCTTAGCGGAATTCCTCCATGACGAATGGGGGCTTAGCCTTCTTTTTGCTTACGACGAATTGGCGACCATGCGCGCTTATCACATCGATGTGGCCCTATATCAAAGTCTGGGAACATCAGAGCTCTCTCGATTCATACGCCTCCTCCTTCGGGATGAAACCTACCATCATGCGAATGCCGTTGACCTTATTCTCAGGCAAGATGGTCTGGGATTCGAAAAAGTATCACACCTGATTGACCGTTTCCTGGCTTATGACCAACAGGACCCTCGTTACCAAGCGACATTTGTCTTTGACCATGAGTGGGCTCACGTGGGTGAGGACTTCTTCTTGGAAACCGCCAAGATGCTCAAGGAGCGTTTGGCGAAGTCGATGAAAAAAGCAGGGTGAATCATGTTTCCAGGGATCGAATTCCTGGCATCAGAAGCACATGAAACGTGGCCACGGGCTGCCAGAGTCATTTTCCCCCCAAGATAGTCCCTATTTGCCCCCCCGAAGCTGCAGGATTTACCTAACGGCGCTCACAAATGAGCCAGGATTGAATTCAACGATTGGAAACTCCAATCGGATTCAACGCCGCCACCCCTTAAGAAAATACGATCGTTTGAATTTGGGTTTTGTTTCTGTAGAAGAGGCTTTAATCGGACAAGTTTAATAATTTTTCGGAGTCATCAGCAGAAGTTTCTACATGTTAGGGGCTTACGATGGCCGATAAAGATTCAGTTGACGGCATGAATTCCCAACATTGATCTGAATGGCCTCAGGTCGGGCTTGTTCGGTTAAGTAGACCCCCAAAGTGGCCGAAGAAACAGGGACGCTTCTCCTGAGGTCGTGGTGGGTACAGGAGTTGAGTTGTTCGTCAACATGAATTTATTCGCCCGACTCCTGCGCAATAGAGAAGGGCAGTCACAGATCGAGAGGAATTCGTTTTGCTTAATTCAATTCGAACCATAACCAAGAGCATCACATGCATCGCCATTGTCGGCTTCATGCTCAGCGGACAGAACGCAGCGAAAGCCCAACCCAACTTAGTTGATTACGCCTACCCGGTCAGCGGTTGGGTTAATGTCTACGGTCCCGAAGCCCAAGGTTCGCCCTGGGCCGTCCGTAAGGCTCTCAGTGACTTCTTGGATGTCGTTATGGATACAGTTGACCTGCCGAGCCACCCGCTCTTGCACCCACAGCTAGGTCCATTCATCAGTAAGTTTCACCATGCCCGTTGGTGGGAAGCCATTAACACTTTAGCCAATGTCCCATTGCCTACCACGGGTGTACGTGTGGTCAAACTCTATTCGTCAAGTTGGATTGTCCAGGGACGTGACGGTAATGACAAGTTCACTTTCGGCGTTGACGTCAGCGATGGTCCTTTTGGCGCTTCCATCTATACACCCAACAACATCGGTGTGGAAAACTCACAAATAAGCGCCATGGCTAACATGTTGGATGCCTATTTTGTCACTCATATTCACAGTGATCATCTATCGGCACGACTGATCTACGAGATGTTGTCACGGGGTAAGCCAGTTATTTGCAGCCAAGAAGTGAAGAACGAAGCTGTTCTCTTGGGAGCTCCAAATCAGAATATGTTGATTGTTCCGACAGACACGTCGACCCACACAATGGGCCCTCTGACTTGGACCTCTTTTCAAGGTTGGCAATTCGGGGCTTTCCTTGATGCTGCGAATACTCAGCCAGACCTTAATCATCCCTTCAATGTCTCGAATAATGCTTTCTTGTTCTCCCTTAATGGTAAGGACATTGCCCATTTCGGTGACAACAACGACCCGGGTATCATCAATTTCTTGCAGACGAAGCTGAATGAAGGCTGGTCCCCAGACTTGCAGATGAACCTGGGCCAACTTCAAACAACATTGGAACCAATGATCTCACCCTCCTTGAGATTCCTGTCTCACGACTTGGAATTCCGCCATTTTGGACCGGCATTCTTGTCATTGCAGATAAACGCAGCAGGGCCTTCTCTTATGCGTCGGGTCTTGATGTGGGGCGAGCACGTCGATTTGCCATAACCTCATAACCTCAACGAACAGAAGCGAGCACCTCATCCTGGGTGCTCGCTTTTTCATTTTGTAGCTTCTTACATCGAAATTTCCGGCAAAAATGCTGACTTTTGCGTCCCCAGGGTGGTTTCTTCGTTTATGCTTTAAGAACCTTGGAGTATTTACTGGTCACTGACCGTCTGAAAACTGAGAAAAGGACGGAGGTCGAGACCGACCGATACGAGGGTGAGCGCCTTTTAGTCGATAGCGGATGAGGTCAAACAAATGATTCGAACAGGTTTCTGGCATGCCTCTCTATTCGTCGTCCTCGTTCTAAGTGCCTGCAGTGGTTCGCTTTTCTCACAAGACCAAACACGTTCACCTTTGAGCCAGCGGGAGCTGATTGTTCACGTCCTGAATCGCATCACTTTTGGTGCCACGGATGAACTCGTCGCAGAAGTCGAAAAGGTTGGGATCAAAGAGTGGGTGGAAGAACAGTTCGCCCATGACGAGGTGGATCCCTACTTGAGCACAAGACTCGCAACTATGCCCACCTTGGGCCTCACGACTCAAGATCTCTATAAGAAATTCTCCAATGGCTCGAAGGCTAGGCAGATCAAGTCGGATCTTAACGGTTCGATCATCCTGCGAGCAGCGTTGAACAAGTGGCAAGCCAGCGAAGTTATGACCGAATTTTGGCGCAATCATCTTAACGTTGATCGAGCCAAGGACTCTGTCAGATATACGGCAACGGACTATGAGCAAAACGTCCTCCGACGTTTCGTTTTTTCAGATTTTCATTCCCTACTTTCAGCGTCGGCTAAGCATCCGGCGATGTTGGTCTATCTTGACAACTACATTTCCCGAAAGCCTCCGACAAAGACGGAACTTAAGATTGTTGCTCGGCGCGTGCGGCAAAAAACAGGATCAAAAGAGCGGGGCGCGGAAGCTGCGAATATCGCTGCCCAAAGAGGCCTCAATGAGAACTACGCACGAGAGCTCATGGAGCTCCATACCCTGGGGGTAGACAATGGCTACACCCAGAAAGACGTAGTTGCCTTGGCCAGAGCTTTGACTGGGTGGACTGTCGATCGCGACAAACAAAAGTACGAGTTTCTTTATCGTGAGGAAATGCACGCTGGGGGCGACAAGCACGTTTTGGGCCGGACAATACCACGGGAAAAACGACGAAACGGTATAGTCGAAGGTGAGAAGATTATTGCACGATTAGCAGCCCATAAGAACACCGCTGACTATTTAGCGAAGAAGCTCTGTATCTATTTGGTGTCAGACACGCCTTCCCCGGCACTGCTCAAGAAAGTGGCGCGTATCTTGAGGCGTAGCAAATTCAATTTGAGAACGAGTGTGAAAGACATCATTCTTTCGAGTGAGTTTCGCGAGCCAAAGAACTTTCGGAGCAAATTCAAGACACCGTTTGAGTTTGTCATTTCAAGTTTGCGCGCAGTTGATGCTGAGATCTCTTCTACCAAGGCTATAAGCGATTGGATTGAAGAAATGGGGCAACCAATTTACGGCTGCGAAGATCCAACAGGATACAGCGACACTGCTGAATCATGGCGAGACCCGGGTGTTATGGCCTATCGTTGGAAGTTTGCTCTCGACCTTGTTGGTGGCAAAATTAAGGGCGTTCGAGTCCCAAGCAGCTTCTACGATGACGTCAAGGACCAAGCGATGCCCAAGATGATCAAACGGCTGGGGGAAAAGGTCATTCCCGGAGGTTTAAGGCCCCAGACCATCTCAACTTTACTCCGTGTGGCAGGCAAGCAAAAACGTGATATTGCTGAGCAGGATCGAGAAATACTCGATGCTCAATTGAGTGGTGAGAAACCTCCCAAAGCTATCAAGTACAGACCTATTCACGAAAAGCTCTTGGCAGTTTTGCTTGGTGCTCCGGAATTCCAGCAGCAATAAGACGCCCAAAACACGAAGACATAGAGCCCTCCAAACCACAGGAGCAAGGTGAAAGACATGAAGAGAAGAGATTTACTTAAACTGAGTCTGGGAGCCTTAGGAAGCTCGATCATTCTCCCGCCATCCGTTTTCGGCCAGCAGTCACTGTGGAATCCCATGTTGGGACGCAACAAGAAAACGATCGTGACCATCTATCTGCGCGGAGGTGCCGATGCGTTGAACATGATTGTCCCCTTTGGCGACAAGCACTATCGGGATTTGCGGCCGCAGATTGCCATCACCGCAGACGCGAAGAAAGAGTCCGAGCGTCTCATTCCTTTGGACAAGATGTTCGGCTTTCATCCTGCTTTGGCTTCTTTTAAGCCTCTTTATGATGCCAAGGTGATGGCTCCCATTGTCTGTGTGGGGTCTCCTCACCCCACAAGGAGTCACTTTGACGCTCAAGATTTCATGGAGTACGCTGCTCCAGGACGAAGAGACATCAAAGATGGTTGGCTGAATCGCTATCTTGCCGCCAGTGATCAATCTCGAAACGGACTACGAGGCGTCGCCCTGCAAAAGAAACTGCCACGCTCTCTTCGAGGTGACTATCCCGTCCTCGCGGTTTCCCCCCGAAAGACGAAACAGATGGAGGGGGTGTTAGATGAATTCGACGACCTTTATGGCGGGGGGATGGAAAAGAAACGGGCCAGTGATAGTGCCGTTCGAGTCGGTCGGGACACGATTTCCACCTTGCGCAAGTTCAATTCGATTGTCGAAGGTTCTTCCATTGTGCCATCTACCGTGACCTATCCGAAAGGCAGATTCGCCAAAGGTCTGTCCCAGATAGCCAAGGTAATCAAAGCCAGGACTGGTTTGGAAGCCGCCTGTCTCGATGTATCAGGCTGGGACACCCATGCGAATCAGGGAGGAGCCACGGGCTCCTATGCTCGTCGACTCAAAATGGTGGCTGACAGTGTGACTGCCTTTGTCAACGATATCGGTGATAAGCAGATGAAGGATGTCTGCATTCTGATCATGACGGAGTTTGGTCGGACTTGCCGCGAAAACGGAAACCAGGGTACGGATCATGGTCATGGAAGTGCCATGATGGTTCTTTCTGGTAGTCTCAATGGCGGACGTGTCGTTGGTGATTGGTCGGGGTTGGATCCGAAGAAGGAACTCTATCAAGGAAGAGATCTTCAGGTCACCACTGATTACAGGACGGTCTTCCAATCCTGTTTGACCGATTTTATGGGTTTCAAGATGCCCAAGGACTTCTTTCCAGAATATAGCTACCCAAAATCTCGCTCCAAAGCGCTCAAACTATTCACTTGATGGTTCGGAGTCGTTAATGTCTCTGACCAGACTTGAATACGGACAAAGGAAACTGAGATGGCAGCGCAAGCATCAGAGTTGAGACGAGGGAACGCGATTCGATTGAATGGGGAGCTCTTTATCGTCGTTGATACAACCCATGTCAAACCAGGCAAAGGACCGGCTTACCTGCAAGGAAAACTGCGGAACGTGGCTAATGGCACGATTCGTGATCACCGCTTTCGCATGACGGAAAGTGTCGAACGTGTTTTCACTGAGTCTAAGAGCTGTACATTCTCCTACCGCTCTGGGTCTAACATTGTCTTTCTCGACAATGAGTCTTACGAAGAGCACATTCTCCCCGAAGAAACAGTTGGTAACGCCATCCGATTTTTCGAAGAAGGTGAAAGTCTCGATCTCAACTTTGCCGACGGGGAGCTCCTTGGGGTCAAGTATCCTGAATATGTGACCCGGGTCGTCGCAAACACGATGCACGATGTCAAGGCTGTGAAAGCAACGAATCAGGTCAAGCCAGCAACCCTGGATACGGGGGTAGAAATTGGTGTTCCGATTTTTATCAAAGAGGGCGAGAAAATTCGCATCAGCTGTGAAACCGGAAAGTACCACGAGCGCGTGAAATAAGATGTCTGCTCACGGGTAAGCTGCTCGGGAGCAGGCCTTGGTGTGGATCAATCACCTCCCAAGAGGGCAGCAATGTCTTGAGTACTCAGGCCAGCCAGGGCCTGGGGGGCCGCTTCCAA
>WFTN01000036.1 GCA_015485455.1 Planctomycetota bacterium
GCTTCTTCAAGTCTGAAGCCGTTGGGCAGGTTTACGTCGTGGCAGGAACCGCAGAATCCAGGTTGCGACAACTGCGTCATTTGATGAGCATCACGGTGAATGGCACGGCCAGGTTTGCCGCTTTCCGTGACGACACCGAAATCGCCGTCGGCGATGACTTTCTTGACCTCTGATCCACCGCTGGGCCCATAGACAGGCTCCAGAATACTGGCTTGAACCAAGGGGCGTCGACCACTCACTTTGCCAACTTCTTTGTTCATGCGGTGGCAGGCTATGCAGGTTATACCTTCGACGGAAAGCGGATGACGGTTGATATTTGAAGTGAAAAGAGGCTCTTTGATTGTCATCCCTACCGGCGTGTGGCAACGAATGCAAAAGTCTCCCAAAGTGCCATGCATCTTCTTGTTGATCGTACCTTGCATGGCATTAAAAACCGGAGACAACTGAGCATAGGCGTGAGCCGATGACGACCATTGTCGGTAGTGATTGGGGTGACAAGCCCGGCATGTTGATGCTGAAGGAAATCGTTCTTTCATCAGGCTGGCGTGGGGATCTTCTTGGTCCTCCAGCCCTTCAGATTTTGCTTGACTCGCGCTAAGATCTGGGTTCATGGGCGTCTCTTGATTCGCACAAGCCCAGATCGGAAGAACAACCAACAGAATACTCAATAAAGAAACGATGGGGTTTCTTTTTGCTATTCCCAATCGACTCATGAACAGTCTCCAACTTGGCGCGGATCTGACTCAGTCTTTGCAACGGCGGCTCGCACCATAGCGGAATAGAACTGACAATCAAGTAGCTTTCTTGGTCTTCTGTTCTGTTCGTGCGCAACTAGAATGAAAACGAAAAACGGCTAACATGGGAAACATGTTAGCCGTCTGTTCTGAAAATGAGTGGGGCGTGTTAGTCGTCGTGGCGTGACAACATCCAAGCTCCGGCGAACATAATGAAGGCAGCGAGAAGCATGACGCCACTGCGCTTCTCAGCGGAGAAGATAGCCATCTGTCGAGCTTCACCACCCACGGCAGCAAGCCTCGCTTTGGCCCTTAGAACAGCGATCTCGCGCTTCGCTTCTTTACGATCCTCTTTCGAAATGCTGTCGTCAACCTTTGCGATCTTGTCTTTGATGACCTGCTGGCCATCTTCGTCGTCTGAATTTAATTCTGCCAGTTCGATGGCAAGCTCTAACTTTTCACGTCCGCCTAAATCGTCGGCTTCAATGGCCTCGGCTTTTGCTTTCAAGCTGTCCACTGCAGGGAATGTTCGAGAACTGCCGCTTGGGACCCCCAAGGCACCGGAAACTGAAAGGGCGACGGTTAAGGCCAAAAGCCATTTGACATAGCTGACCGTTGGAATTTTCATGCGTCCGAGTAGAGCAGCAACGACGGGAAGAGCCACGGCAATTTGAAGAGCAATCCCCAAAGTCACGAAACTAAAGAACTCGACGTTCCACATATAAGTCATCAGTGCCAAAACACCCATGGCCACATAGAGTGCGGTTCCGCCGACGAGCACCATGCGGCCCATTGCTTTATCCATAACTTGAACTCCTCATCTTTCTTTGAATGACTCGCTGAATCTTACCTTAAGCTGCAAGTCTCGGTCTTGATGCGATTGAAGGGGAGTCGCCCCAGGACCATCGCCATTCCGCAGGTATCGGTAATGCCAGCAAAGATAAGTCCTGCTCCGACGAAAGCGGACAGGGCAATAAAAGCCGGGTTAACGAAATAGCCCAGAACAGCGCCAATGACGACGAGACCTCCGGCACAAATACGGACTTGTCGTTCGATGCTCATACCTTTCTTGCCACGGACGACATTCTTGCCTTCTTCGAGCCAACGGGTCATGCCACCTGGGACGATGGCGGTGGCAGTGATGCCCATTTCTTTCAGGGTTTCTTTGGCTATGGTAGCTCGCCGTTCCGTCCGGCACATCAAGTGGATCGTTTTATTCTTGGCGATGTCCTTGAAGTCCTCTGCGAACTCTTTGAGATCAGCTAGAGGGATATTGACAGCGCCGTCGGCATGCACTTCGGCGAATTCACCGGGGGTTCTGACATCAACCAAAGTGATGGCTTCGGATGTTGCTTCAGATTGTGTTTGTGTTGCTTTCATGATTTTTCCTTTGTTCTCCTATGAGCCGCAGGTGGATTCACATTTCTCTATGGCTCTGCTGCCATTGTTCCAGTTGACGAATCCTCCTCGTTGGTCACCAACGTTGGTGAATCCTTGCATTCTCAGGATGCTCACTGCCGTGCAAGAACGAGATCCAGTGCGGCAGGTGGCTACGACTTCCTGGTCGTGGGGTAATTCACCAGCTCTTTCCCTGATTGCGTTAAGGGGAATGTTGATGGCACCGGGAATGTGCCCGCTGGCGTATTCGCCGGGGGTGCGGACATCGACTACAAGAGGTGCCTTAGATTCAGAAATGCGGCGTTCCAATTCCCCAGATGAAAGGCGTTCGAAATTGCCGACGAATTCCGGGGCTTCGGCCAAGGCCCGCATGCCACCTTCCAGATATCCAGCGACCAAGTCGAATCCGATACGCCCGAGGCGAAGGCCCGCTTCAACTTCCGTACCTGCGTCAGCAATGATGACGATGGGCTTAAGTGGATCTAAGAAAGTTCCAGCCCATGTGGCAAACTTCCCTTCTAATTCGACACTGAGGCTCTTATTCATGTGTGCATCGGCGTAGTCGCTTGGAAGTCTGGCATCGACCAACTGAGCTTCTTTTTCATCTACGAGGCTGAGGACGGTTTTCAGGTCAAGAGGCTTGAGGTTTGCCATCGAGTCCGAAAGTGTTGTGTGCTCCTTGCGATTGAGCATGGCGTCATAGGAGAAGTAGTTGGGTGCTACCGGCTGGTTGGCTGTGACGATAGCAATGAACTCTTCCTTGCTCATAGATTGGAGAGCATAGTTGTTAGCTCTTTGGGCACCGATGGTCGAAACAGTGTCGCTACTGAGATTTTTGCCGCACATGGATCCAGCACCGTGGGCGGGGTAGAGCAAAGTGGCGTCAGGAAGAGTCAAGAGTTTGTTGTGCAGCGAGTCGTAGAGGCTTCCTGCAAGTTCTTCCGCTGTCACGCCGATGGAAGCCATGAGGTCTGGACGACCGACATCGCCGATAAAGAGGGTGTCTCCAGTGAGGACTGCTTTGGGCGTGTCGGCATCATGCTCCAGGTCGTAAACAACGATGGAGATGCCTTCGGGGGTATGTCCTGGTGTTTCCAGAATCTCTAATTTGACGGTTTCAAGCTCTAAGGTGGAACCATCAGCCATGGCTTCGAATTCGAACTCCGCTTGAGCTTGGGCACCCAAGTGAATTGTTGCCTTGGTTTTCTTCCTGAGTTCGAGATGGCCGGCAACAAAATCAGCATGGAAATGACTTAGGAAGACGTGTTTGATGGTGAAACCAGCGGCATCAGCGTCGGTGATGTATTGAGCGATGTCCCGTTGAGGATCGATCACAATGGCTGTCTTGCTTTTGTCGCAACCGATCATGTAGGAAGCATGGGCCAAGCAACCTAAGTAGTATTGTTTGAGGTGCATTATTTGGTCTCTCCTTTTGAAAGTGATTGTGGTTCAACAGGTTTGTCTTGATGACTCAGTTGGGTAATCAAGACAAAGCCAGCCATGAAAATGAGTAGAACGCCGAAGGCCCGGCGTAGAGTTTGTTGGGGAAGACGAGTGCCGAATGTCATGCCAGCGATGGATCCGATGATGCCGACGCTGGCGAAACAGATCATGAGGTTCCAGTCGAGTGCAAGATTGTGCGCTGCTAGAACATCCATGTGTTTGATGAAACCCGCGAAAGAGTTAAGGGCAATGATGACCAGACTTGTTCCTACGGCTCGGTTCATTTCTAAACCCCCCAGAAGAACCAAGGCAGGGATGATGAGGAATCCGCCGCCAACGCCCACAATGCCTGTGATGATGCCTGCCCCGGTAGCCCCCAAGGAGACTTTCAAATTCCATTTCTTCTTGGTTGGGCTGGTTGAGTTTTGCCTTGGGCGGATCATGAGTACAGAAACCAAGAGCATGATAAGCGCAAAGAGGACGAGCTGGGCGGTGCCAGTGATGTGCCCAGAGATGGCGGCACCTAACCACGTGCCTGCCATACCCGGAGGGGCGAATAAGAGGACAGACCGCTGATCAACAAGCTTCTTCTTGGAAGAGAAAATAGCGCCTCCAACGCTGATGCATCCGACGACAAAGAGAGAGGAGGCAATGGCGAGTTTTTCTTCTTGGCCGACCAAGTAGATCAGAGTGGGCACTGTGAGGATGGAACCACCTGCACCAAGTAGCCCAAGGCTGAGGCCGACGACCATGGCTCCAATCATAGGAAGGATCATGATTCACTGCCTCCGAAGCGCTTTTGGATGCAGTCGATGATCCCGGCCAAACCGGCTTCAGCTACCATGTAGTAGACGCTCCGGCCTCGGCGTTCTGATTTGAGAAGTCCCCTATCTCGCATGACTCCCAGGTGTTCAGAGGCCATGTGACTGGGGATAGCACAGGCTTTGGCTAATTCCCCAACGGTGTGCTCCCCAATCAAGAGCATTTCGACCATCCGAATACGGCAGGGATGTGCCATCGTCTTCAGGCAACCCGCAGCTTGGCTGAGAGCTTTCATGCTCAGGAGGTCTGTGTCTTTCGATGTTGTCATATCGAAATATTACGATATGACGACATGAATGCAAGCTTTCTTTGATTTCTTGGCACTTGCTTCTCCGATATTGAAGAATTTTGGCTTTCTCCGTGACACGGTGGGGGGGATTTCGCTGCGCTTGAGGACCCGAAATTTCCCGGAACGTGATGAGCTCAACTCATCAAGGAGACAGCTATGAGACGAACCCCCTTGTCTTTACTGGTCATTATTTGTGCTTTTGCACTGACCACCTTCGCCCAGATTCAACCTGGACAAAGATCGACGCCAACCCCCATGCAGAATCTGGCCAGCCAGAACATTCTTCCAGGAGCGATTAGCACTGCTGATGCCGCTGGCCCTTTCGTGGACGGCATGATTCCCAGGGACAACATCGCTGGGACTTACATCTTGCAGGAAGTTGGGCACCTCCGTCCCGTTGCCTCTGCTGGAAATATTATCTACGCAGTGAACCAAGAGGGCTGTACCCTGGTGGCCTATACAACAAATCCATTTCAGAAAGTCTTGGAAGTCCCCCTCGGCTTGGGAGCCAATTCCGTCTATGAACACCCCACGCGACCTCTGGAGATCTGGATCACAGATTCGATTAGTAATTGTGTGTCAGTCTTTGATCCGACGACGTTGACCTTAGGGCAAACGATTCGCACCAATGGTGCTCCCCACGGATTGGCATTCAGTGCCGATGGCTCTCGGGCTTACGTGACTTGCTCTTCTGGGCGTACCGTCGACGTTATTGACACGAACACTTTTACCGTGGTTAACTCCATTGCTATTCCTGCACGACGGCCCCGTGGAATCGCCGTAGTCGGGGACAACATTCATGTGGCTCCTTTGATTTCCGGCAACAATACCACGGCATTGGGAGCTGGCGGATCTGGATTCCGTCTTGTCCTGGACATTCCGACGCTCTCTGGGCTTGGAGCTTTCCCTCTCCCGGATATTGATCTGCGCACCATCGGAATTTCGCCCACGGGAAGTTCTTTCGAAACCTTGAATCCAACTTTGGAGTGGGCTGCCCTTGGCACGTCCATATTCAATGTGCAGAACCGCCCTGGAACCACAGAGCTTTGGATATGCAACACCGATGCCCTCAATGCGGAGGTTATCGCGGAACCGAATTTCGTCAACGGAAAGGTCGTCCGTAATCGGGTGACCATCGTTGATATAGCCGGAGGTCCTGGAGGCTCAGTGAACCATGTTGATCTGGACCAAATTGGTGGTGTGGGTTGCTCTCAGCCCCGTGGTGTCGCTTTCGATTCCCTGCGGGGGAGAGTGTATGTCATGTGCGAGGGAAGTGATCGTGTTGTCGCTCTGGACTTGAATGGGAACTGGTTGGGTTCTTGGAAATTAAAAGGCCAAGGTCGGATCCGTTGTTTACCCCATGGCGGAACAGTTTTGGGCGAGAACCTCTATGTTTGGAACAAGGGTACCAATTCGATCACTAAGATTAACGTTGTGACCACCCCTCTGGACTCTACCGTCAACAACCACAAATCTCTGGGTTTGACACCCTTGACCGATGCTGTTCGTCGTGGGCGTTCCATTGTCAACAACGCCGATCTTTCTGCTGGGGGATCTTCTTCTTGCGCTTCTTGCCACATCGATGGCGACCAAGACGGTGTCGTTTGGGATTTGTCGAACGTCTTGGACCCAGAAGGAACCCCGAACAACCAGCTGTCTTTGTTCATTGATCGAAAAGGCCCCATGGTCACCCAGAGTTTGAATGGGCTACCAGAAGGCGCACCATATCACTGGCGTGGGGAACGTGGAGACATCGAAGCCTTCAATGGGGCTTTTGAGGGCCTTTTGGATGGCAATGAACTTGTGCCCGCCGAACTCGCAAGCATGGTGTCCTACATCAATGAGCTGCACTATCCAGCGAATCATGTTCAGCAAGACGATCGTGTCACGACGCCCAATGAACTCGAGGGTGCTCGCATCTTCATGCAAGAAACTGCCACGGCTAGCGCCCGGTGCGTGGATTGCCATTCCTTGCCAACGGGAAGTAACAATGAAACCATGCGGGAAGATTCAGGTTGGGCTCCTTCTCTTGTGGTGACTCAATTGCGAGGTGTTGCCGACAAGGTTCTTGGACAGCATGATCTCGGTATCGTCAATATCGGTGGCAACATGCTTGATTTGGGTGATTGCACAGAATTTGGCCCCGGTCTTATTCACGACGGTCGCATTGCAACTTTGTTCGACTTTTCCAATTCCTTCGTCAATATCGACCCAACTGAAGCGATGCGCCTTGAAGATTTCATGCGCGCCTTTGACACCGGTTTAGCTCCTGCCACCGCTATCCAGGCGACGATGACTCCGGCCAATGTTTTCACACTTCCTGAGTTTAACCTGCTGCTAAATGAAGCAGCCCAGGGGGAATGTGATTTGGTGGCCACTGGCAGTGTGACCGTTGGTACTGCCCAACCTATTCCCATTCGGGCTTACTACAATCCTCAAACTGCCCTCTTCGAATTCGACTCTAAGGCCCAGGGCTTGGCTAGCCCTAGCTTCTTGCAACTTCTTGTGAATGGAAACTACGGGTCATGGACGTTCCGTGGTGTTCCTGTGGGAATGGGCCGGCGGACCATCGATAGCGACATGGACGGCATAGCGAACTTGGACGAAGCCGCTTTTAATACGACCGCTGACAATCCTGATGCGGATGGGGACGGCTTCCCGGATGGTTACGAACAACTCTGGGGTATGGATCCCAATGTCGTGGATACCTCTTCTCCTGACTCCCAGGCTCCTGGAATTATCAGTGCAACTCCTCTTTATGCAACGACCAATACGGTCAAGTTGGATGTGAAAACTGATGAACTCTGTGTCGTCACAGCCTCGTGGATGGGGAAACGTGGCTCTGAAGTGCGGGTGAGCTCGAAATTCGCTCCTTATGCCAAGGACCACCAATTTGTCATCAATTTCCTGCCCCAAAATGCAACGACCATGGTGACATTGACGGCGGTTGATCCCAATAACCTTTCCAGCACCATGACCGTGGGGGTCGTGGCGAATGCCGAGATTATTGGAGATATCCACATCGATGCCATGGCACTTTCCACTGGGCCCATCGCTATCAACATGACGACGGGAATGGCTACCACCAACTTCACGGCGGTTGTTGATGTGAAAGATCATTTGGGATCACCCGTGGCTGCCGGTTATGACGCCACAGCGTTTGTCTACTTCGAATCGACTCCAGGCCAAATCAATGTGGTCCAGTCAGCGATTGTCGCCACCACGAACGCCGCAGGGCAAGTGACCTTCTCACTGCCACTCACTTGGCCTGTCAGTGGGGGGGGCGTACGCAACGTTTATTTTGGTGTCATCGACATCGTTCCATCGACGGGTTCCGGTCTGGCGAATGCTTACACTGAAGCGAACGACACCCTGAACTTCATGTCATTGACCTTCTGATTGTTGTGGGTGGGCAATGAGGCCCCAGCAGTCCGTTGTTCGGTTCTTCATGACCAGCTGTCTTCTGGCAGATAAGCGGCACTAAGAGCCGGGTTTTTACCCGGCTCTTTTTATCTTTTATTGAGGAAAGACGGGAATTGCTGGGGAAACTCTTGCTTTCGTGGGTTGTGCGGGGTTTTACTGATCGTATTTGCACCCACAGTTGGAACAGGCTATCCTCCGGTCCGAAATTGACGCAATCGTCTTAGGCCGCTTTATTCATGGGATCGAAGTCATGAATGTAGGCTTTGGACTCTGAAGAGGATGACCGACCCATGGAATTCGGATCGCAATACACCACCGCCTTGATTCGTTGGAGCCACATTTTTCTTGGCATCATGTGGATTGGCTTCTTCCTATTTATGCACCTCTTAGTTCGTCCTTATGTCGCAACATTGAGTGGGAATGCTAAAGCTAAGGCTTATCGTGCTTTGATTGCCCGTGGGCTACGTTGGTGCCGGGGTACGTCCTTGGCCACGGTTCTCTTGGGCGTGGGTGTCCTGGGGCATTTGTGGTTTCAAGGTGTCTACCTCAATGACGTCGTCGGCCTCCTTGGCAGAGGCAAATTCATCATGTGGGGGATGACCTTTGCCGTGGCCATGTGGGCTAATCTTTGGTTTCTGATTTCACCGATTCAGAAGCGTATCACCGCATCCTTTGAAGCTGAGATTGGTCCCAGTGAGGCCGATGTGAAGAAGGCCAAGAAGTTGGCTGATATCAATGCTTACCTGGCTGCGCCCATGCTGATGTTGATGGTCTTTGCCAACAATTTTGGCACTCACTTCCACTATGGGCACATGGCCCTCGCCTTTGTTGTGGGCTTAGCTGTCACCCATCTCTTGGTCACCTTGGCCAACAAGGGCAATCGTTAACAGAACCAGCTCGAGTCATGGCTAACGTTGAAACTCGAAGATCAAAGGTTTCGGCGTCTCATCGTCGATTGTGATCATCTTCGACTGCTTCCCTAATTGTGGGTGAATCGCTTCAATTGCATAGTTTCCCTTCGGCAAATTCTCGATAGAGAAAGTGCCGTCCGAACCAGTGGTGGCAAAGAAGGGGTGGGGGATGGCGTGGACATACATCAGCATGTAGGCGTGCACGTCACAGGTGACGCTGATGTTTGTTTCACTTTGACGGACTTGATGGACGATCGATCCTTGACTTGGGGTGATGGTGGTCACAAAGGCTTGTCCTGGAAGCTTGGAGCCAAAGTTGACGTTGTGGATGACGGTGTCGCTATTCTTGATCCGAATGGGCTGGTACGTTTGCACCGCCAGGACATGGGGCTTGAAGACACACCCTTTTTGGTCGATGACAGCCTCTTCCTTGTTGTAAGGAAAGGTGAACTTCTCCAGCCCTTGTTTCACGTAGATGAGCACATCTTGGAGTTGTCCGTCTTGCACCCGGATCGATTGATCCGCGACTGGGGTCCCTGTTCCTTGGCACATGCCGATATCCCGTGGTGGAGGCGGTGTGCCGATGAACTTGCAGCTCCCAGAAATTGTCTGGGTTTTGCCATTTGAGGGAAGACTTACCGCGCGATCTGGATAAACTGGCGTCTCATCCTTGGCGCCGCATGCGCTCAAGACAGAAAGAACGATAAGAGTCGGTATCAATCGGTTCATGGTTGGATTTCCAGTTTGTTTCATAGATTGTCACGGTAGGAGCTTTGATGAAAGACGCAAGAGAAGAAGCGCGGGGGGCCCTGCGTTGTTTGCCATATATGGGTGTCATTGCCGTTGTGGCGGAGGCTGAGAAACTTGGATTTTCCAACGGCGATCCAGATTGGATCAACCTGGGACAGGGTCAACCAGAAGTGGGGGAGATCGCTGGAGCCCCTGATCGGGTGAAGCGTGTTGATTTTGAGCCCATCGATCATGCCTATGGGCCAGTCCATGGTACCGTGGAACTGCGTCAAAGAGTCGCAGATCACTACAACCGTCTTTTTCGCCAAGGAAAAGAGAGCCAGTACGGTCCAGACAATGTGGCCATCGCTTCTGGGGGGCGGCTTGCTCTGTCTCGGGCGGCCTTTGCCTTGTCTCCTGCCCGGGTCGGCTATCAGGTGCCGGATTACAGTGCTTATGAAGACATGCTCGGCGGTCAGATGCCAAGAATCGAACCCATCGCCATGCATGCTGATGAGGCAGATGGATTCGCTCTGCCCGGTGATCGTCTTGTAGAAGAAATCAAAGAGAAAAAGTTAGACGCCGTCATTATTAGCAATCCTTGCAACCCCACGGGTGTGGTGGTGCAAGGTGACGACTTGGTGGGTTGGGTTGATGGAGCTCGGGAGAACGACTGTGTCCTGCTTTCAGACGAGTTCTATTCTCATTTTGTCTATCAACCAGATGGTTCCCCTGGTGCCGGGCCTATCAGTGCGGCAGCCGCCATCCAGGACATCGAAGAAGATCCTGTGTTGATTTTTGACGGTTTGACCAAGTGCTACCGTTATCCAGGGTGGCGCATTGGCTGGGTTCTTGGACCCAAGAAACTGATCGAGTGTTTCATTACTGCTGGCAGCGCCCTTGATGGCGGACCGGCCCGCATCCTTCAGCGAGCCGCTGTGGACGTTCTGGAGCCTGCCATGGCCGACCAAGAAACTGATGCTTTGCGCCAAGCTTTTGCCAAGAAGCGAAACCTGATGCTGGATCGTCTCAAAGCCATGGGGATTCGTTTCGCCCATGAATCGGAAGGGACGTTCTATCTTTGGGGTTGCCTAGAAAATCTCCCGGCTCCCTACAATGATGCTGAGCATTTCTTTCACGCAGCCCTCAAAGAGAAGGTCCTGACAGTTCCGGGATTCTTCTTCGACGTGAATCCGGGAAAAACTCGGGAGGTGGGGAGCAAATTTGACCAATGGATGCGATTCTCCTTCGGCCCACCCATTGAGGCTGTGGCCGCTGGGTTGGATCGACTAGAAGCCATGCTGAAGGGGTGACGAACTCTCAAGGCTTAACAAGAGCCCTGGGGCGTTGCCTTTTTGTGACGATGTTACGAATAGGTGACGCTTCTTCTTTGTTCGAATCGCCGCGAATCGAGGATTCAGCCCGGAAGTCCAGTAATTCTCCCGTTTCATGGCAGAAATCCCGTTGGCACGGCGCTTGCGGTTCCCCTGCCATGCCACGCGGCTTTGGTCTCTTCGAGGTTGAAATGTGTATTTCAATCTCTCATCTTTCTTGTTCTTGGTACGCACATCAAGAGGGATACCCAGGCACGGGTTCCCGAGGCCCAAAGACGCGTGGCTTGTTTTTTTCTTCTTGGCAGCTCGTCCGACCTCAGCCAAACCCCCTCCTAGATCCCCCATATCGACGAGAACAGCCAGTGAGAGTAGACTCATCGGTCCACCGACATGAATAGTTTACCCCAGGGATCGATTTGATGAAACAACTTCTCGCCACTTGCTTCTTCCTTGTGACTCTCACAGTCTCCGGATTTGGGCAGAGTAAGCTAAGCTACTATCTGCCCCAGGACATTCACTACGATTCTGCTGTACCAACACCGAGGCAATTCTTGGGTTTTGAAGTGGGTGAGTGGCATGTTCGACCGGATCAGATCGTGCGTTACTTCGAGCTTTTGGCTGAGTCTTCTCCTCGATGCCGATTGCAAGTCTACGGACGAACGCACGAGGCTCGCCCTTTGATTGCCCTCACTGTCAGTGCACCGGGAAACATCGGGCGCTTGGATGCCATTCAGACGATGCGTCGTGCACTGGTTGAACCATCGTTGGAGAAACCCAATACAGCTCACATGCCTGTGGTGCTGTGGATGGGATATAGCGTCCACGGTGATGAACCCAGTGGAGCGAATGCGGCTTTGCTCTATGCTTACTATTTGGCCGCGGCCAAGGGCCAAGAAATTGATGACCTCTTGAACAATTCGATTGTCTTGCTTGATCCCTGTCTCAATCCAGATGGGTTGGGTCGCTTCGCCCATTGGGCCAACACCCACCGGGGTAAGAATGCTATCTCGGATCCGAATCATCGAGAGCACCGCCAGCCCTGGCCTTCGGGGCGGACAAACCACTATTGGTTCGATCTCAATCGGGACTGGCTTTTAGCTCAGCACCCCGAAAGTCAGGGACGTTTGAAGCTCTTTCACCAATGGCGCCCCAATGTTGTGACGGACTTTCATGAGATGGGCACCAATTCCTCCTACTTCTTTCAACCGGGGGTTTTGAGTCGTCACAATCCTCTGATTCCTCAGAAGAATTATGACCTCACCGCCGAGATCGCTGACTTCCACGGCAAGGCACTCGACCGCTTAGGATCTCTTTATTACACCCGAGAGTCCTACGACGATTTCTATTTTGGTAAAGGCTCAACATACCCGGATGGGCAGGGTTCTGTGGGCATTCTCTTTGAACAGGCCAGCTCTCGAGGTCATGCCCAAATGAGTCGTTTTGGTTTGCTCACCTTTCCCTTCACCATTCGCAACCAGTTGACCACGTCGATTTCGAGTCATCGAGCAGCGGTGGCCAAGCGTGTGGAACTTTTGGACTATCAGCGGGAGTTCTGTGAATCGGCTTTGGATGCGGCAGTGGCCGACCCCATCAAGGCATGGGTGTTTGCATCTGGAAAGTCTGACCGCCGGGCGCGGAAGTTGGTGCACTTACTTCACCGCCATCAAATCGAGGTGCACAGTTTGGCCAAGGACATCCAGGTGGGCCCCATCACTTTCAAAGCTGGAAACTCCTTCTTGGTCCGTGGAAGCCAATCTCAGTATCGCTTGCTTAAGTCCTTGTTCGAGTTTCGCACCACCTTCAATGATCCGGTATTCTACGATGTCTCTGCCTGGAACATACTCGCAGCTTACGACTTGGATTATGGCGAATTGGACGCCGCGGCTTTTGAACCTGGGCTTGTGGCCCCCTTGTCTTTGAAGGCTCAACCTGGAGGCATCCAGAATGTGGCCCTAGACAAGAACCAACCATTCTCATGGATGTTCGATTGGGATTCCTTTGAATCAGCCCGCCTTCTCAATCGCTTGCTCGACCGCGGTGTCCGCCTTCTTGTTTGCGGCACTCCCGTCACTGTTCAACTCAACGGAAGCCCTTCAGATCGTTCCTTCGATCGGGGCAGCGTTGTGATCCCCCGGGGACTGCAAGACCTCCCCTTCGAGAAAATTGTCAGCATTATTGAAGAAGAAGCCCGTTTGGCGCAAGTACAGGTCTTTGCCATTCAAAGTGGCATGACAACAAAAGGTGCAGACTTAGGCAGTCCATCCATGGGGTCCATGCGCCCCGGCAATGCCCTCATTCTTGTGGGGGGAGAGGTGTCCACCTATGAGGCTGGAGAAGTTTGGCACCTTTTGGACGCTCGCTTGGGA
>WFTN01000037.1 GCA_015485455.1 Planctomycetota bacterium
AATTGAATCCGAATCGTTTGTGCTCCCCGATGGCCACCAGCGCCTGCCGAGTGGTGACAATGTCGAATGCGATTTCTGTTGGATGCACTTCGAGGGCGAAATCCACCTCCTCTTCCTCAAAAACGTCCAAGATAGGACGCCATCTTCGAGCAAAATCCGCAAAGCCGCCTTCGATCTGCCCTGGCAAGTTTGGTGGGAAAGAATAGAGATAAGGCCAGATACTCGATCCAGTAAAACCATTGACAACCCGCCTGCCTGAAAACCCATCCGGGTCTCCATCGAAGAACTTGCGAGCAGCTCGGGCGGTATTGGCCATGTGCTCCGCCGCACGTTTGTTCACTTCAACCGGATTCCCGTCACCCCAGATTTCTGGTGGTAATATCTCTTTGTGCCGCCCATCAATACGATCACATACAGCTTGTCCCACTAAATGATTACTGATGGCGAATGCTTTGAGGCCAAACCGGCTGAGTATCTCCCAGCGGGAAGCGACGTAGTCAGGATCCGACAACGCTCGGCCGACATCAAAATGATCCCCCCAACACGCCAGCTCAAGACCGTCATAGCCAAAGCCCTGAGCTTTCTCAGCCACGACTTCCAAGGGCAGATCGGCCCATTGGCCTGTGAACAAAGTACAAGGTCTCATTTGCTTCATCCCCCATGCCCATTTCGTCGACTGTTTGCAATTCCGGCTAAGAAATCCACCGAAATAGACTACTTGATTTCACTCATCTTGACGCGACATCCTTGGGCCGCTGATGCCATTGCCGCCTCTAACACACGCTGCGTCTGGTAGGCGTCATCAAAATTCGGCAACGGGACAACCGGCTTCTTGCCAGCAAGAGCCATCATCATATCCGCTACCTGATTGGTAAATCCATGTTCATAACCCA
Source organism: Planctomycetota bacterium (assembly GCA_015485455.1). Lineage (GTDB taxonomy): Bacteria > Planctomycetota > DRQF01 > S139-23. The sequence continues at coordinate 894 of WFTN01000037.1, forward strand.
GAAGATGAGCGTCTGGCCACCAAGCATCAAACCATGGATGTTCTTGAGGATCAGTACAAAGCACACGGCGCCAGCCCGCCACATTTTTTTTGTCGCGGGCGTCAAAGATCTCCAAGACATTCATGTCTTCAAAAGAGAATCGCAAGGATCCCAGCTGGCCATTGATTTCAAAATGGTTGTCATTCAGGTGCCCATGAGCCAGCCGGCTGGCTTCAAAAGAAGCGGTGGCACCATTTTTCATTTCAGCCATAAACAAGAACGAGTCGTCGACATTGGAGCGCCCCATTTTCTTGCTGCCGGGGATTTCTCGCTCTTTGATGAAGGTCTTGGCGATGGCACCATGAACGACTTTGACCTCATCTCCAGAAACAAAGCGCGCCATGTCGACAATGTGGGCATTGAGATCCCCATGAGCACCGGAGCCCGCGAGCTTTTTCTTAAAACGCCACAGAAGCGGTGTTTTCGGGCCAGCCCAACTCTGTAGGTAGTGGGCCCGGATGTGACGAATCGCCCCCAAACGCCCGCTTGCCACCAATTTATGGGCGAAAGCCACTGCGGGGCAGCGCCGATAGTTGAACCAGACAAATGTCTGCCCCTTACTCTTACGAGCCGCATCTTTCATCTGGCGGGCTTCCGCCAAGTTGGGAGCCAAGGGCTTTTCGCAGACCACATGCTTTCCTGCCGCCAAAGCCGCCAAAGCAGGTGCACGATGGAGGAAGTTGGGTGTGGCAATGTCCACCAAATCGATGTCCGGATCCCCAATGAGGTCTTCCCAACGCTTCATGGGACGCTCAATATTCCAACGGTGAGCGAAAGAACGGGTCTTTTCCACGTCCTTCCCCGCCACGCTCAACAACTTCACATCCTGGGGTAAGTCAAAGAATCGCGGCGCCTGGCCAAAAGCGTTGGCATGGGCTTTCCCCATGAAACGCGTTCCAATCAGGCCAACACGACAGGTTTTCTTCGGCATGTTCTTGCCCTTTGTTCTCTTAGCTCTTTCCATCGATCCCGATTCATGCATATTCATTCGCTGCATAAATCACCACGATTGAAGCGGCGGCCTCGCTGCTGTACTCTTTGGATAGTTACGTTCATAGGCGAGACTATAGAGTCTTGTCAATATGGCAGCTGCCCTGATGTTGATGGATCAACCGAATATGCCCAACCCCGACGATAAGCGCGCCCTATTTGGCGGCGAGCTTGCAGTAAAAACTGAGACTGACCGGCCAGGAGAGACTCTCCTGGTCACATTTGGTGGCCTGTCACAAGGTATCGCCATGCCCCCCTTTGATTTTTACCGCATTGTTCGCAAGCTACCAGCGAAGCTAGCGTTCTTCCGTGACGTTTCTCAGACTTGGTATCACGGTGACCTCCCAGGCGTTGGCCATGGCATTGGCGATGTGGCCAAGGCTGTCATCAAGCTCAAGGAGGAAAGTGGTGCCAAACGGTTGGTCTGCGTTGGTAATTCCATGGGTGGCTACGCCGCATTGACTGTGGGTTCCTTGGCCAAAGCCGACGAAGTTTTGGCGTTCGCCCCCCAAACATGCCTCAGCCGTTGGTTGGTTTGGCGGATCAAAGAAAAACGCGCTAAAGAACAATTCCGCAATCTATGGAAGAGTGGTGCATCTCTGCCTAACTCCCTGGACCTCAAGAAATTCCTCTCCCCACCAGGTTGGGGAAAAGCCCAACTATTCGCCGACCGTTCCCATCCTGCCGATCATGCTCACGTCAGTCGACTGGCAGACAAGGCCAACACAGAAATCCACTGGTTTGACGATGGCGCTCACAACTTGATCAAAAAGCTACATCGCCAAGGTGAATTCAAACGCCTCCTGGCCGAAGCTTGCAACGCCGACTGGGAAGACAAGAAATAGCATGGCGATGAAATTCTTTAGCCGCTTTCGAAAACCAAAGGTCGACCTCAGCAAGAACCTGCTCATCACCGGAGTCCCACGCTCCGGAACAACCCTCTCTTGCCACCTCCTGAATGGTCTGAACGACTGCGTCGCCCTTCACGAACCAATGGAAGTGCGCGATTTAATGGCCGAAACAGATGGCCCCAAGCAGATACAGCAAATCCACACCTTCCTCCACGAAAACCGTATTCTCATCGAGAAAAAAGGGCGGGCCATCTCCATCCACCGAGATGGCAAAGTGCCAGATAACCCAGTTGTTGAAGCAGGAGACAACTCAGGCAAACGAAAACTCGATGTAAGCCGGGGCGAAATCGAAATCCCTGGCGAATTCACTGACAAGACTTATTTGGTCATCAAGCACCCCGCGGTCTTCAGTGGGTTGCTTCCGAAACTGGTGAAGGAATTTCAGGTCTTCGCTGTGGTCCGCAATCCGATATCGGTCTTGGGGTCATGGATGACCATGCCCTTTGGCGTAAGGGAAGGACATGCCCCTGCGGCAGAAGCTGTGGACCCCAAACTCAAGAAAGAATTGGCAGCCATCAACGACACCTTAGATCGGCAAGTCCACCTTCTTGCTTGGTTCTTCCACCAATACAAGACCTACTTGCCATCAACATCCATTATTCGATACGAGGATGTCATCGCCACCCAAGGCCAAGCCCTTTCTGTTGTGGTCCCCAGTGCCAAGACTCTGTCCGCACCTCTTCAAAGCCGCAACAAAAGCAAGGTCTATGACGCTGTGGCCATGAATGAGGCAGGAGAACGACTATTAGCGTCTTCTGGTGCTTTCTGGGACTTCTATCAGCCAAAAGACGTGAAAAAAGTCCTGTCTGAACTCCCCCTATGACCCAGCCTGATGTCTACTGGTAGCAGCCGGTAAGGGCTTAATGGTGACGTGGGCCAAAAGTTCTTCCTGCAAGACAGAACGATCCAAGAATGGCTTGGGCATGAGATTAGGATGGGTAGTGCCCCCCGACACAGATTTCCCCTTGGTCCATAGTCTCATCTAACTTCTTCCCCTTCGCAGGAGCGGTCGAAAGTGGGCCAACTTTGAGCGGTTCCATGTGAATTTTCGGTCCTACATAGGGCTTTTTCGCCCTCCAAAGATCGTCCCGAACGACCAGTGACCACCAAGTCAAAGGGAGCAATGCCGGAGATTTTGAGGAGGCCATTATGGATCATTCCATGACAGCGGGCGCAGACGTTAGGCAAATTTCGGAGATCATGACTCTCACCGTTTTCTCGAAAAATGATGTGGTAGACGTGAAGGTTTCGGCTTCCTTGGTAGTGAACACAGCGGTGACCATCCCGAGCTAAGACACGACGCGTGGTGCGGGGCGGTGTTGGTGAAGAGTTCTTTGACCCAACGACTTCACCATCACAGAGTACGATCGCGCTTTCCTCTCGAGTCAAAGCAATAGGCCGTCTTCTGTTGCCAAGTGAGACTGCTTGCATTCTGCGCAATGGCTAGCTTTCACTTGAAAAAGAGAAACTCCGGCGGTCTTTTGCTCTCCTTGTCGCAAGTACCTCTCTGCCAAGAATTGCAAGAAGTCACAATCATCCAGATCTCCGCCAGCCCCCTCATGAAGTTTCTTGCGAGCTTACTCCAAAAAATCATGACCCAAAGGCGCAAGCTTGGTAAAAAACGGGAACTTAACCGTGAGCACACCCTTGCCATCCTCTCTAGGTGGTCTTCCTTCTTCTGAGCCCCGAAATTCCAGTCCCAAGCGCTCACAAGAAACTACTCCTGCTCTCTCTAACCAAGCCTCTTCGTTTTCTGGCGTGGCAATCTTCACCAACAAACGCGCCTTCGACCAAGAGATGTTGCTTTGGCGAAATGCTTCATCAATAAGCGGCAGTTCCTGCAAAGCTGCGCCCACGGTGATCAAAGTGCGGGCCACATCGCTGCTGCGATTATGAAGCAAAAGAGTCCCTTCCAACTACTGGGCATCAAGGCCAAAACGCAGGTGAGCGGCTGGGATTTCGTCTTGAGACTTGGGGGCGATACTCATGTGATTCTTCCGGTTAGCGAGCTAAACCTAAATCAGTGTCATCATGTTTATGGGGGGACAGAAGCGGGCAGTTTGAATACCTTTGCAACAGAGTCTCTTGCGCATTTCTTGGTGCCTATTTGGCAGCAGTGAATGGTTGTCTGGCTCTTGTCATTCCCTGTGTTTAGTTGTTTAATGGGGCTCATATAGAAGCAGAGAAAGACCTATGAGCATCGATGACGAAAACACCACACCTATGGGTGGTGGGCAAGAGACCAGCAAGGCTGGAAAACCTAATGACTCGAATGCCACGGTTCATCCTGAACCTGTTGGGTTGAGTATGGGCTTGGGTGGAAAGATGATTGGCCATTACAAGCTCTTGAAAGAACTTGGACATGGTGGCCAGGGTTACGTCTATTTGGCTGAGGATATGAATCTTCATCGGCAGGTGGCACTAAAAGTGTTGTTAGAATCTGGCCTTATGTCCACCGCCGCTAAGATTCGCTTTGAGCGAGAAGCGGAAGCGGCTGGGAAGTTGGATCATTCTGGCATTGCTCGAGTTTACGAAATTGGCGAGCATAAAGGTTTGGCTTTTATTGCCTTCGAATATGTGACGGGCAAAAACTTGGCCGATCACATCAATGAAACGAGCCAAAGGATGAGTGACGGCCACGCCGTCACGGAAGTGCACATTGAGTTTTCGGAAGATAGGGAGGGGGCATCTAAGTCTAAGTCTAAGTCTAAGTCGAAAACCGCACAATCGGATTCCAATTCATCCGCCGACCGAGATGCCATCTTGAGCGCCGTGCGCTATATTGAAAGCGCAGCCCGGGCTTTGCACGCAGCCCATGAAGCCGGGCTTATTCATCGTGACATCAAGCCAGCTAACTTGATGGTGAAGGAAGACGGCACCGCCTGTTTGTTGGACTTTGGTTTAGCCAAAGACGAAGATTCTCAGCAGATGACGCTGACCCAATCCGGTGACTTGATGGGCACGCCCGCTTACATGTCACCGGAGCAGCTCTTGGCTCACCGCTTGAAACTTGACCGACGCACGGACATCTATTCTCTGGGGGTAAGTCTCTTTGAGTCTTGCACCTTGAGAAGGCCCTTTATTGGTGGCAACCGACAAGAGCTTTACCAAGCTATTTCTCAACAAGAACCACCCAGCCCACGTTCGATCAACAATAAGATCCCGAAGGATCTTTCTGCCATCATTCTGACCTCTATCGATAAGGACAGAAATCGCCGTTACCCGACAGCCCTTGAGTTTGCCGAAGACTTGCGGCGTTTCCGAGAATACGAACCGGTAAAAGCTCGGCCAGCTGGTGCTTTTGTGAAGGCTCGGCGTTGGGTGCAACGTAATCCTATGGTGGCGACCTTGAGTTTGGCGGTGTTTGTCGCCTTGGCATCTGTGACAGGAGTGTTCTATGTGAAGGGAGCAGAAGCGAAGAGTGAACGGGATAAAGCTCGAACCGCCCAACGCCAAGCTTTGTTAGCGCAGAAGGATGCGGAGACTGCACGTGACTTGGTACGAACAGAATCAGAGCAAAAAACCGCAGCATTGGTAGACTATGAGCGCCTGGCTGATGTGAAACGGCTTGAGAAAGCTCAGGCCGAATCGAATCGTCTCTACCCTCCCTCTCCCGAACTGATTCCCAAGCTCTTAGCTTGGCAGAAGACTCACGGCACCATTGCCTCGCGACTCCAAGGTCACAAAGATTTCTTAGAATCCCTTCGAGCCCAAGCTCTGCCCTACACGGAAGAGGAGCAAAAACGTGACTTTGCACAGGAAATCTCCGCCCTTGAGGAGATCAAAAAAGCTCTGAAGAAAATCGACGCCAATGTAAAGGCCGCCAAGGGCGACAAAGCCAAGAATGAGTTGGCAGCGACCAGGAAAGAGCTGGACACCCGTCTTCAAGAACTAACCACAACAATAGCTGGCCGTCGTAGCTGGGGCTTTGGTGACCAAGATGCTCTCCTGTTGCAACACGACATCATTTCAGAGTTAGTGACCAAATTGGAATATTTCTCCAACGATGAACAAGGCGCCATTCAATCCATTGCGGCACGGTTGAAGTCGTCAAGAGAAATCGCAAAGAAGACTATGGAGGAATTCAGCGATGCCTGGGTCCTCTGCCGGGAGCGGATCAAGAAAAACAAACTCTACAATGGCCTCATTCTTAAGGCTCAACTTGGCCTGATACCCTTGGGGCCAGACCCGGACTCTCACCTAGAAGAATTCTTGCACTTCCTGACGCACAAGGGAACGATGCCCCGACGAGACGACGACGGCAGAGTGGCGATAACGGATGATCTAGGGGTCATTTTGGTGCTCATCCCCGGTGGTTCATTTCTGATGGGTTCTCAAAGTGCCGACCCAGAGAAACCCAACTACGATCCAAATGAACAAGCCAATGAAGGGCCAGTTAACAAAGTAATCCTACAACCCTATTTCTTGTCCAAATATGAGATGACCCAAGGCCAGTGGCAACGATCGTTTGGAAATAATCCGAGCCGCTACGGACCAGGCTTCGGCGCAAATGATTCCCGTTTCGGAGAGCCCGTGAGCTTGAGGCACCCAGTCGAGTGGGTCTCCTGGTTGGATGCTCAGAAGTATTTGCCTCGCATCGGGCTTTTGTTGCCAACCGAAGCCGAGTGGGAACGTGGGGCTCGGTCAGGTCAAACCACTGGGGTGTATTCGGGAACGTCGAAGGTCGAAGACCTGAGGCTCTATGCCAACATCTGTGGCTCTGAAACCAAGGCCATTGGGTTTTCCAACCAACAAGCGGGACACACGGACGAGCATCCCATTCATGCCCCGGTCGGCTCATATC
>WFTN01000038.1 GCA_015485455.1 Planctomycetota bacterium
GCTGCTGCCATGCCGTACTGTCGAATGTCACCCACCAGGGGATGGGACTTCAAGGATTGAAGGCATTCTTGCAGGCTTGCTATCCGTTTGGGGATACCTTCGATTACTTTTTCTTCTTCGATGGCCGATAGGGTCGCCAAGGCCGCAGCCGATGCGAGCTGGTTTCCGGTAAAGGTGTGTCCATGATAGAAGGTGCGTCCTTCTTCTGGGGCTCCCAAGAAAGCTTGATAGATGACATCTTTGGTTAAGGTTGCCGCCATCGGGATATAGCCACCTGTGAGGCCTTTGGCCATACAGATGAAGTCACAATCAATGTCTTCAGTCTGAGCAACGAAAAGGTCGCCGGAGCGTCCCATGCCGGATGCCACTTCGTCGAAAATGAGCAGGGCCCCGGCTTTTTTCGTAGCGGCCTCGATGGCTTTCAGGAATGTCTTTGGATAAGTGATGATACCAGCAGCTCCTTGGAATCCCGGTTCGATCACAACCCCAGCTAACTGTTTGCCATATTCCTCAATCAAATTAACCGTTGCTGATTCGCATTCTGTTTGGCAATTCTCAGGATTGAGCCCCAAGGGACAACGATAGCAATAGGGAGATGGGCCTCGAATGACATCAAAACGAAGTGCTTGAAAGCGATCATGGACCGAAGGGATGCCACCTAAGGAAACTGACCCGATGGTGTCACCATGGTAGGCCAGTCCAAGAGAAAGAAAACGGTTGCGCTTCTTCCCTGATGGCAAACTGCTTTGTTGGTGATATTGCAGGGCCATCTTCAGGGCGACTTCCACCGCCGTGCTACCGTTGTCAGAAAAGAAGACACGCTCCATTTTCTCCGGAGCCAGGGAGGTAAGGCGCTGGGCTAAGCCGACGGCCAATGGATTGCTGTTCCCCAAGAATGTCGTGTGAGCGACTTTGTCGACCTGTGACTTGATGGCTTGACTGATTTTCGGATGTCGGTGTCCAAGAATATTGCACCACAAAGAGGAAACACCGTCCAAAAGCCGCCTGCCATCATAGTCGACTAACTCATGATCATCCGCTGATTCCACCATGAGGGGGGCTTCTTCTCCATAGACACTCATGGGGGTGAATGGGTGCCAACAGTGGGCCAAATCAAGGCCCAAGAGTTCGGAGCGTGTAGGTCTTGTGGATGAATCGGTCATTTAAGCCTCCAACACTTCCGCTTCGAAACCGGCGCTGCGGATCATGGCAAGATCTTCTGAAGGGGTGTCTCCCGACGTTGTCAGATATCCGTTGGTGAACATGGAATTGGCGGCGTAGAGTGCCAAAGGCTGCATGGCACCCAAGACAACTTCTCGACCTCCAGCCATGCGGATGTCAATGGCGTCTGGATTAGCAAGCCGCACCAATGCCAATGTCCTGAGTGCGTCCTGAGGAGAGACACGCTCTTTCTCTGCCATGGGCGTTCCTGGACGAGGGTCCAAGAAATTAATGGGAATAGACTCGACTCCAAGTTCTCGGAGGGTGAAGGCCAAATCGACTCGGTCTTCTAAGCTTTCTCCCATGCCCATGATTCCGCCGCAGCAGGCTTCCATGCCCGCGTCCCGAGCGGCTTTTACGGTGGCCACACGGTCGCCGAATTCATGGGTGGTGCACACTTCACTGAAATGGCTGGCTGAAGTCTCCAAGTTGTGATTGTAGCGGTCGATCCCCGCGGTGGCCAAAGCCTTGGCTTCGTCGCTTTCTAATAGGCCCAGGGAGGCGCACAGTTTGAGATTGGTGTCTTTCTTGATGACCCGGGCGGCTTCGCACATGGTGTTGACGTCGGACTCTGAAGGAGACCTGGTGGCTGTCACCATGCAATAGGTAACGGCACCCATAGCGGCAGCTTTTTTCGCTCCTTGGACCAGTTCTTCGACTGTTTGCCGGGGATAAGTTGCTGCTTCCGTTTGATAGTGCACACTTTGTGTACAAAATGTGCAATCCTCAGGGCAGGCACCACTTTTGGCGTTCTGCAAGACATGGACTCGCACCTTGAGCCCAGCTTGTCGTTGTCGAACGCGAAAGGCGGCGTTCAACACCTCCAAGAGCTCTGTATCTTGAGATCTAAGGATTGATAACCCGTCGTTTCTGCTCAAATCTTCGCCCGCCAATACGTGATCGGCGATGGTATTCCACTTCATTTTTGGTCTCCTGAGCGGATCATGTGTTTCCCCTCAAAACTCTTCAATAGCAGGATGATTCTTCTGGTTATTGGTTCCCTCAAGATGGGCGGAAGGAAGATTGCAGCTATGGCTCAATATGGCAAACTGACTGGGCTGACTTTCTCATCCGAAGTCCGTAATTTGGGGCTTCAGCACCTTCTATGAAAATACTGACCAGAAGATCAGGCTTGAGATGAGATTGACCGCTATACGGCCGACTAAATTCACTCTTTGTGAGAAGATTTGCGGCTAAGAATCGAAGATCCAAGACGAGGTTGAAGAATGCGTTTTCTGTCCATTGCTATTTGTGTGGTGTGTGGCCCTCTGTTTCTTCAGGCTGTCTTGCATGCCCATCCACAACAAAGAACGGTCAGTCATCCCGCAGAAGGTTTGGAGCTAGATCAAATTCCTTGGGTGGATGACGGGGCACAGTTTCTTGATCGCAAGCGATTTAAGACCTCGCTCACCAGAAAAGAACGAGCCGTCGACAGAAATGCCCTTGTTGATACTGTGCTACGCCGTGCGAAAGAAGAGGGGCGCATTGTACTCTGGTATGTGCCCAAATTCAGTGAATCGACAAAGCGAGGGCGGCAGATGATTCGGGCCCCCGTTCTTGATATCGCCATGCGACAGCTCATTTGGTGTGATGAGGCGGTGGCCAATATTGTACGTTCCCACTTTGTTCCTTTGAGGATGGTCTGTGACGAGACCATGTCGAAACGCTTTTCTCTGAGGCCTCTTAAGGTTCTTGAGCCATCTCTCGTTTTCCTGAGAGCAGATGGGAGTGTTTTGCACGTTCTTCACACCATCCGTACATTCGACGCCAATTGGATCGCTCATGTTCTGCGGGATGTTCTGCGTCTTGGCCTTGGGAAGGCCAAGTCTGGGGACGGCCCATTGGCCATTTCGCGTGGTGAGTGGCAATTGGCTCTTGATGCTGAACAAAGAGCTTCCCAAGGAGACATGGAGAGTCTTCTTCGACAAGCGGTGCTGAAGCGACGAATGCGCGATGGAGTCGGGGCTTTGAATCTGATCGCCAAGGCGAGGAAGTCTTGGGACCGGGCTGTGGCAGACAGCACCAAGGACTCATCGCAACGAAAAAAACGTTCTTTCCTGCGGGCAGCCAAGAGTGGCGGTGGACGGTTTATGCCTACCGGCACTCGCAAGTTCGCAATTCTTGCCAATGCACTCAACGCAGAGCAGGGGCTCATTCTGACACGGATGGGCAGGTTCTCCGAAGCCATTCCTTTGTTGCGAGCGGCGGCAGATGCTTCTTTGGGAAAGAGACGCCCTGAAGCTCACTATTTTTTGGCTTTGTTGCGTTTGAGACAAGGTCACGAGATGGAAGCAAGCAGGCGCTTTCAAAAACTGTCACAAGATTATCCGAAAACGAGTTTCGGGCGTCGTGCTCGCGCTAACGTTGTCTTGGGGATTGACGACAACCGTCCCTTGGGGGCAGCATTTTCTGGATTGGAGCGCACGATTTGGTTGCCAGAGTCGTCCTACACTCATCTCCCTCAGGACACTGCTTGGCCAGGAGGGAAACTTTCGATTTCTGATGCCATCGAGAGAGGTCTGCGGTTTCTCCTGAGGCAACAAAGGGACAACGGAGGGTGGAATGACAGTCGCTATTCTTACTGCCCAGATACGCGCATCACGCCGAACGTCTGGATGGCGGTGAGCGCCTTGAGTTGTCAAGCCTTACTTAGATATCGGGATGCTGTTGGTCCTGAGCTTCGCGAGGAAATCGATGAAGCCTTGTGGCGAGGAGAGCACTTCTTGAGAGATGACTCACAGGTTAATCGTGGTCGCAATGAAGATGTTTACGCTGACGCCTACCGCCTGGACTACTATGCCCTCAGAATGGCTTCGGCTCAGACGCAAGAAGAAAAAGCCCAAATACGTAGCTTGGCTCGGCGCATCATTCGCGACGTGGAAGCTCGTCAGGGCGATAAGGGATTCTGGGCCCATGAGTATGCCAATGCATTTTGCACCGCGGTGATGGTTCAGGCTTTGATAGGGATCAGGGAGCTGGGGGTTCCTGTACCAGAGACGATGCTCAAGAAGTCAACCCAGGCGATTCTCTTCGGACGTCGGGGAAACGGTTCGTTCTCCTACGGTGGTCGAGCTCGCGGGGAAGGAAGTGAGAGGGACTTGAAGAATGCCAGTACCAGGATGCCCTTGTGCGAGAGCGCTTTGCTTCAGCTCGGATCAAGTGGCGACACGCAACTGGCATTCGCGTTCCGAGTTTTCTGGGAACACCTATCTTCTATTGAGGGTGTTCGCCGAACAGATTTTCATTCCGATGGAGAGATAGCTGGTTTCATGTTCTTTCACACGATTTACCACACAAGCCGGGCCATCGATGCCTTGCCGGTGAAAGACCAAGGGAAACAAAGGGCTCGTTTGCTCGAACGGGTTTTAAGCTATGGCGAAATCGATGGTACGTTTATGGATAGCCATGAGTTGGGCCGCAGTTATGGAACTGCCATGGCCCTTTTGGCTATCGCGAAAACCAACCGGGTGGGTAAGTAGTTGCTCAGATCTGCATTGGCAGATGAGAATCATTGACAAAGGCGAGAAACACGATGGCGAATTCGATTGGCAACGTTCCACTTAATACAGTCCCTGACATTCCTGACGCCCGTGACTACTTTTATCAACCCCCTCTTATTACTCTTAGGCACGCAGTTGATCCTCCGGCGACCTTGCGAATCTTAGATCAAGGCGACGAAGGGGCTTGCACCGGTTTTGGCTTGGCTGCAGTGATTAACAAACTTAATCATGATCGCGGTAGCGACATTACTGTTAGTCCCAGGATGCTCTATGAAATGGCAAAACGCTACGACTCTTGGCCCGGGGAAGACTACGCCGGGTCCAGTTGCCGGGGTGCTATCAAGGGATGGCACAGCATGGGGGTCTGCGAGGATCGACTTTGGAAGTTTCAAGCCGGAGACAAAGACCGCCATTTGAGTATTGAGCGGGCCAAGAACGCCAGATCCAACACCATAGGCGCTTACTATCGTATCAGACCCAACATCGTCCACATGCACGGGGCGCTCAATGAGACCTCAGCTATTTACGTCTCAGCGAATATTCATGACGGTTGGTCAGAAAAGTCCGTCAAGCGCGGTGTGATCCGCCCAAGGAAGAAAACCATTGGCGCCCATGCTTTCGCCGTTGTTGGCTATGACGAAACTGGGTTTTGGATTCAAAATTCTTGGGGCGACTCTTGGGGCAAGAATGGGCTGGCCCACTGGAGTTATGAAGATTGGCAAGACAATGTCTTGGACGCTTGGGTTGTCCGCTTAGCCCTGCCAACACCACAACTGTGGAACCGTGAGTTCAAGAATAAAAGCCAAGATAAGACCACGCTTTTCGGTTCCAACGGGCCGAGACGAAGTCGGATCGCTGGTCATTTCGTGCATATTGATGATGGCTTATTTGACAACGGCGGAAAATATTGGAGCTCTCTGGAAGATGTGCGCTGCACAAGCTCACTGGTGGCTAAGAGCGATAAGTACGATCATCTTCTCTTCTATGCGCATGGGGGACTTAACAGCGTTGATGATTCGGCTAGGCGTATTGCTGCTCTCAAGGACTTATTCAAGGCGAACCGGATCTATCCTTACCATTTCATGTATGACACGGGAATCCTCGAAGAAATCAAGGACTTAGTTCTGGGCAAGAAGTCGCGGGCCGAAGGCATGGTCGGCGGCGTTGGGGATTGGCTCGACCAAGTTGTTGAGCATGTGACACGGCGACCTGGAAGGGCACTTTGGCGCGAAATGAAGTCGGATGCCGAAGTTAGTTTCACGAGAAGTTCTCGCGCAGGTTGCCGAACTTTGCAGTCTTTCTTGGACGCGCTTCAGGCTCCGTCCGCGAAACCGAAGAAGATTCACCTGGCTGGACACAGCACGGGAGCGATCTTGATTGCCCACCTTCTCCGAGCTCTTGAGAAGATGAAGACAAAGATCCGGATATCCTCAGTCAGTTTGCTGGCTCCCGCAGCGAGTGTTGCCTTGTTCGAATCTCACTATCGCCCCCTTCTTGGAGGCCGTCGGGGCAAGTTCGGGATTGATCAATTGAACATCTACAACCTGAGCGACAAACTAGAGAAAAATGACAACGTTGCTCTCGTTTATCGAAAATCGTTGCTCTACTTGGTTTCAAACGCATTTGAGGAAGAAAAAGGAGAGCCAATCCTCGGTATGCAGAAATTCGCCGAGGACATCGATCGTCATAGGAAGATGGAGTTTATCACTTGTCCTGATCGTTCTCGCAGCATGAGCAAGTCTCATGGCGGTTTCGACAACGATACGAAGACAATGAACGATCTTGTGAAGACAATTCTTGGCCAAGCACCCAAGAGAAAGTTTGAGGATTCTGATCTTGACTACTAATTCCGGAGGGGTGAGATGAACGGTTCTCTTATTTTGTTTGGCATAGACGCTGGGGTGAAGTTGGGCCGCAAGGTCTACGATGTTCTTGTGGATGCCAATATTGAACGTCCCCTTTTGCTGCCGGTGGGTGATCTCAGAGCGGATGTTTCCCGCAACATGGCCATAAATTACTTCATGAATCATCCTGAGTTGGTGGCCAAAGGTGATGATGAAACTCCAAGGGGGCCTTATTATGGGCTCAATCAAACTCAATTGTTGCTGGCCTACAAAACTCTGATTGAGATCGACGAATTGCTGCCTTCATCGGATGGCTCCATGAAGGACGCCCAGTCTTTGTTGGCGAACCTCGGTCGATTCGAACAATACAAGAAGTCCTTTCGGTCGAAGCCAGCTCTACAACGACTCTTGGGGACCTTTGTCGAGATTGGCATTGACTACTTCTTGGCTTATCCTGAAAGTGTGGCGAAAAATGGCGATGCCAGAAGGATCGTTGTTGCCTTCGTAGACAGTCTCGATCAAGTGGACTTTGCTGAGGGGAAGTTGCGTGGGATTGTGGCAGATGTCCTGTCAGCATCGTTGCGGGTCTTTGATGGTGAACTGGATTCCTTGATTGACGATAGTGGGCTTCGCGCCGTTGTTGCAGGTGTGACTCAGGCTCTCATGATGGACATCGATGCTCTGGTTGGCGCTGAAGTGCCCCAGGGCGAACTTGCGGCCCGGGAGAGTTTCCTCCGCCAATTGGCCAACAGTGTGCTACGAGGAGCTGCTGCTGCCATCGCCGAAGATGCGGGTATCTTGGTGTCAGGTGAGACGGGCAAGCGGCTGATTCAAGGGACTTTGTCCCATGTGCTCAATGGGCTGGACGAATCGGGAGCCATCTTGTCAACCAAAACTTTAGAAGCTGTCTATGAGGGGGCACTTCTTGCGGTCAAGGACAACGCCGATCGTTTAATTGAGAATGAATTCCTGGCTAAGCTGATAGCTCGCACGGCAAGAGAGATTCTTGATGGGGATGATCTTTTTCCTGATGATGTCCTTGGCTCTGTCTTGATCGCTTCTTTGGAGACATTGCGGGATTTCGCGCCCTTGCTCGTGAATCCAAGCAAACCGCAGGAGCAGCTTCTCGCCGACACCATTGGGGCCTTGGCTGGTGGACTCAGAAAGGGGATTGATGGGGGAGGGAGTCTTGCAGATCTGTTGTCTAAGAATCAGCTCGTCAACTTGACCAGAATCGTTTTTGAGCAAGTCGCAGCCAATCCTGAGCATCTGCTGGGCATTCATGGGACTGAGGGGACAGAAGCTGCGTTAGCGAAGATCATTGGATCTGTGGCCAGAGCATTGGGGGATGAGCCTTCATTCTTGCTGAGCGGGGAAGGGCTTTTGTCCTTGCTTGACACCGCTATTCAAGTCTCTCTTGAGAATCTGGATCAACTCTTAGATCTGGACTCTAAGAGTATCAAGAATCAGGTGCTATTTCGTATCATTGCAGAGGTCGTTGAGGTTGTGAATGATGAGCTTCAGGACCCGCGAGGTTTGATTACCCGAGATGTATTTCTGGAAATCGTCGAAGGTGTTTTGCCTCTCGTGTCTGCCAATCTTGAGGCATTCATCGATGAAGTAGGGGTTGTGACTCTCACCATCGAGAAGACCCTTCTGCTGGCCAGAGATGTTCTGAAAGGCCGAACCAATGGAGCCAACATCCCCACGTTGATTGAAGAACTCTTAAGACGCGTTCTTTGGGGAGAGTTGGATTTAGAGGACGAAGTCGCCCTCAATCTCGCTGCCGTCGATGTGTTGCGCCTTGCAAGTTAGGAAGAAGACTATGTTGAAATTGTCAAGACTTGTTGTGATTTTGGCTCTGTTGACGTCATGTTCTGTTCTTGAATATGGGGCTATTCAGCGTCAGTTCAATGGGGCAGTGCAAGCGGATCAGGCTACGGCGCTTTCTCCTTTTGTCGATGGTCGTAGTCAGTACCAGGAAATACTGGGGCGATTGTCTGAAGATTACATCCAGGCATTAGATCCTCGATTGCAACCCAATGCTTGGATGATCCGTGGACTTTGTGCCTGGCGCACCAAGAACTTTGAAGCTGCCCGGGCGTCTTCGCGGTTGGGTCTTTCTGCTGGGGTGGTGGAAGGATCCAGGGACCACATCATGTTGCTGCTTATTCCGGCTCTGGTTTTTGAGCAAGATGTAGCCGATCGTTGGCTACTGGTGTTAGACAAGACGGAAGCAGAGTACGACAAACTCAAAGAGAGCATGAAGCAAGCTTGGGCAGTTCTCTTGACGTCTGAATCGGCCCAAGGACCCCGGACTCCAGGAACGATGAAGAACTACATTTCGTACCAGAAATGGCGTATGGCCCAGAACTGGCAGGCCATGATTCTGGCTGTCACAGAGAATGATGGCTCTCTTGAGCGAAGTCAAAGTATGTCTTCCTGGGTTGCGATGGAGGGTGGTCTAGGAGATCTTCCTGGCAATGTCGCTGAGTTAGAACAAGAGAAGGTAACAGGAAGCCTGGGGCAGTTGATTGAACTTCAGACTCAGTCGTCTCACTAATTTGAGCTGACTTCGTTTTCTAACTTCCGTCTCATTTTATTGGATTGACCTCGGTCTCATTTTGGGGCAGGAAGTTGTCGCAAACTCCCAGATTGTTTGAGCCAGGCGACCAGGGTCTTTCCTAAGC
>WFTN01000039.1 GCA_015485455.1 Planctomycetota bacterium
GGATACAACTGGGCAAGCAGCAGAGCAAAGCAGTAATAAGTATGTTCTTCCATTTCATGACGCCATCATACCGTCAATTGATCTCGACGCCATCCATTCCAATGAGGCGAAGTGAACGCCATGGGAGGAAAGAAAAGGCCGAGGGCGATGAAGGCATCACCCTCGGCAAGTCATCGACCCCGGAGCGACTCCTTCAGGATCACAGGGCAGATCAAAGTCTGTCGCCTTCAATATGACCGCGCTCCTCAGGAGAGCGCATCACTCGCCTGTCCTGTAACCAAGACGCCGCGATGGACGATAGCTGGAAAATATTAGTCCGAAGAGCGGTTTTCATGAAACATCTATTTCAGAATTCCATCGCTAAAATACTTGCTCGACTTGACTTACAACCAAACACATGGAGCACGAAAGAACGAATTCCAAGGCTCAAAACCGTCTTGAAAGATTGTGGATAAGTCTGAAAGAGTGCCCTTTTTTCACCGCATCTGGCCCATAACCTCCAATTTACACAGCAACATCTTGTGGATAATCGGTCGAGTTTCTTGGGGACAATCGAGTCATCATGATTCCCCAGAATGACCTAACTTTCTCGTGCTCCATGGCTAAAAACCCAAACGAAGTGCCCAAGAGATGGAGAAAATGGGGCTCCCCCAAGCACCCATCAAGGTTTTGCACCGATAAATCCGAAAAATGATACGGGCTTTTCAGTGGAGTCCCAGTGGCCGAAACGCGAGATCTAAGCATGTTTGAATTCTTCAATCGATTCGACGCAACGACTGAGATCGCGACCGTAGATCGCAATCTCATCCACGAGCGCATGGCGAAGGCTCTCATTGATGCCGGCCTGAATCCAGATGGAAAAGCCTATCTATCTCTTTTCAAGATGATCTCAGACGACTTGGATTGGTATTTCGAAAACCTGGACGAACAGGACCTTTGACTTAGATCGTGGCCAAACCCAGCAATCAAAAAGACCGGGATGTTGTCGATTTCTTGGTTCGCTCCCAAGATATCGAGGGCTTAGAACGCCTCTTGCTCGACCCCAATGTCAAAGGGCTTCAGTCGAGGATGGCCACGATCGGTCTCTTCGAGATTGCATCCCCAGAATCACTGGAAGCCTTAGGAAACGTCTTATCCCGTTGCGAAGCCCCTATCGTCGAAGGTATTATCAGCCTCTTAGACGGCACCGATGAAAGCAAGGACATTCGCCTCCTTTCAGAATGCCTCAGCAATCCAGACATTTTCAATCGCTCTTCAGCAGTACAAGCTTTATCGAGGATTCAGAGCCCAAAGACTCTCCCCCATTTGCTCCGAGCGGCACGAGATCCAGAAAAGACCCTCTCCCGCATGGCTGCCAGAATCATCCTCCGCCGGGTCGAGCGTTCTTCTGCAATATTGGGACACGTTTCCGAAGCCACAGTGGAAGGTGTCCTCGACTTAATGGACGACCGTTGGGCAATGGAGCTTTTGTCCCCAAGCTACCCCCAGAACATTCGCATGCTTGCCGCAAGTCGCCTCGGAAAAATTGGCGGCGATGAAGCCTCTCAAGCTCTTGCCAGCATTGCGGTGAGCGATGTCACTGAATTGGCTGACGTCTGCTGGCGGGCCTTAGAAAACTCTCATGGGGTATCAGACTTCATCCTGCTTCCACTCTTGGTCAATCCGAAAGCTGAGATTAAAGCCCGAGCCATTGCCCTCTACGCCAAAGCCATGTGCGGCGAGGCCACAGACTTGTTCACTGGCCTTTGCTCCGATGCTGCTCCCTGCGTACGACTTGCAGCCCTGAAAGCACTCTCGGACGTTGCTGGCCAAGGAGCGATTGCCACCCTGGTTCAGGCTTTGGATGACGTCGACGACAGCGTACGAGAACAAGCTATCTCCTTGCTCTGCCAAGAAAAGGACTCAACACCCGAGCTTGTCATGGCAGTCAGGACACAAGACGGCGATATTCGTAGACGAGCCTTGGTCACATTGGCCAATCGGCAAGTTGTCACCTCAGAACTGATTCAACCCTACATCGAGTTTCTCTATCAAGGCTCCTCCTGTACGGATCTGAGTCAGCGAGAATACTTGGACAGCTTGGCTGTTACCGCCAAGACTCTGGGGAAATCCCAGAACTTTGAAGCCATGCTGGCACTCACATCACTGGCTCGCAGTGTGATTCGCCGCATGAGACGCGCTGCCATCACTGGCCTTATGGAATACCCACCGGAAGACCGAGCCGACGCCCTCTCATCCTTGGCGGATTCCCACGACCCTGACATCGTCAAGAACGTGGCATTCGGCCTCCATGACAGCCAAGACGATCGAGCGATCCTTCCCCTCATTCGAGCCAGTATCGAATGTCGTGGCAGACCCATGGTGCGAGCCAAAGAAGCACTCAAAGAATACGAAAAGACCCAAGACGTTGAGTTCCTCATCTCTTGTCTTTCAAACCGCTGGGGAGCAGTCAAACGATTCGCTGCCGAACAACTTCGAGACATCTCTGATGAACGTTCGATTCCAGCCCTCTTGGAGACCAGCCGAGACGAGGATGTTGAAGTTCAGTTGGCGGTCTTCGAAGC
>WFTN01000040.1 GCA_015485455.1 Planctomycetota bacterium
ATCGTTTCCCATATCAAGGGAACCACCCGAGACTTCTTGGAAGCTGAGATTGATATCGGCGGCACGAGGATTGTCCTGGTGGACACCGCTGGTGACGATTTTCTGGATACTGACGTTGATCGACAAGCCCATAAAATGCGAGACCGAGAAACTGGAGAGGCTGATTTTCTTGTTCCCGTGGTGAATGCTGAGTCTTTGTTTGCAGGGATCTCGAGCTTAGATGATGAGAGCACCTGTTTGGTGAGTCACTCAGATCGCCTTCCTTGGCGAGACCAAAGCGCCCACCGCCGATCCCAAGACATTTGGTTTAGTTCGAGGACTCAAGAAGGCATCGCCGATGTCCAAGCTTATTTGCAGCGCCTCGTTGCAGAAGACGAAAAGGGCAGCGATCAAGCTCTTGCTCATCTTGATCAGCGCCACAGAGAAGGATTTGCAGCAGCTTCCGAAGCTCTTCAACGCAGCGGGGAAACAGCTGCCCAAATGTTGGGTTTAGAGCTCGTGGCAGCAGACCTCCATGAGGCATTGCGCTGTCTGCGAATCTTGACTGGCGAAGAGTACACAGAAGAGATTCTCGACCGGATCATGCGTGACTTCTGCGTTGGTAAGTAGCAAGAGTGATGGGAAACCTGTGGGCAACCTTTGGATAACTTCTTGAGTTCGTCCTTAAGCTTATTCCCCATCATGATTTAGCGATTTCTTTGATAATTGCTGTACTTTTCCGACGCTATATCTTGTGTACTGTGCCCAGCCTCTGCCACAATATCTGGCGTCCCATCCCTTGGTTTTGTGACTTGGAGCAGTCATTTGCGTTGTCCATATTGCAAGAATACGAAAGACAAAGTCGTGGACAGTCGTACGGCTGCCGATGGCACGTCTATTCGACGTCGCCGTGAATGTGATGCCTGTGGCCGACGCTACACGACGTATGAAAAAGTCGAGGAGGTTCCTTTCTTTGTGATCAAGAAAAACGGAACCCGTGTCCCCTTTGACAGAGACCGTATTCGCAATGGTGTGGTGAAGGCCTGCGAAAAGCGGCCTGTTTCAGCGGAGCAAGTGGATGCTCTTTTGGATGATATCGAAGCTCGCATCAACGAAATGTTTGACAAAGAAGTGGCATCCAAATTCATCGGAAACATGGTGATGGACTCCCTTCAAGAACTCGACCAGGTGGCGTATGTGCGATTCGCCTCTGTCTATCGGGAGTTCAAAGATGTCAATGAGTTTGTCCACGAATTGCGCCGCATCGTAGAAAGGGAGTCGGATGGGAAGGCTTAGAAAAGTCCGTGCCGAATCTGGACGTCTTATTCCGTTTCGTCAGTCCAAGATTTCGGAGTCTATCAATGAAGCCGTTGTTGCTTGTGGCACCGGGGACAGCATCCTGGCGGAGGAACTTTCTGGCGTTGTCACTCTCTTCTTGGAGAAACGCTTCGACGATGATTATCCACCTTCTTTGCAAGAAGTGCGGGACATGATCTACAAGGTCCTGGTGGAAACAGGTCATGTTCGCATTGCCAATACGTTTCGACGCATTCAATGTCGCTCCGGTTCGATGACACCGTCGGATGCTCGGGACGCTGATGCCCCTGTCATTCCTGAAGATGAAGACTTGGGGGAAGAAATCGCGTCTGGATTAGAAGTTGTGAGAGGAACTGGGGGCATTACTCAGCCTTGGCGTCGTGAGCTCTTACTGCGTTCCGTCTTGGACGAAACATGTATCAGCGAATCAGAGGCAGAAGAGATCGCCATCGAAGTTGAGAGGAAACTTGCCATCGCCGGATTGGGGCGTGTGACCACCTCCCTCATTCGAGAATTCGTCGCTGTTGAGATGGCTAGCCGTGGACATGAGTCTATGGTTAATCGCTATCGTCTTTTGGGGGTGTCCAAGCAGGAGATCGACCGCTGGTTGTATCCAGAGGACGGAGAAGTTGTTGATCCTCAAGAGATGTGCGCTCAAGCGGTCTTGTCAAATTATGAACTGGAAGAAATCCATACGGGGCCAGTAGCCAAGGCGCATTTGGCTGGTCGGATTCACATCTTGGGACTGGGCCATCCTCAGAAGGTGGAAGACATTCGTTTTGACGCCGCGGGCCCTTTGCTTCCCAGTGTCAGTCGCATCGAAGAATTTCTCGTTGATTTAGTGACTCTCCTCC
>WFTN01000041.1 GCA_015485455.1 Planctomycetota bacterium
AAGCGTTGCTACCAGAGGATCTTAGAGGCCAACCCGGTGGCAACAGCAACGCCTCAGATTGACAATGATTGGGGCAAGACAGAAGTCATCAAGGCTGCGAAATCCGTCTATCGCTTGACTGGGTTGGCTAAGACTGCGAACTCAGATGAAGTGGGGAGATTGGAAGATCTTACCCAAGCTCTCAGGCGCTTGGCAAAAACCATGGAGGACGAGGAAAAAGCCCGGGACACAAAAGAGACCCTCACCCTCAAGTTGTCAGACTACGCTGACGCCCTTTCTCCCATGGTGGCGGGTTTACGGGAGCTGGACTCAGACCTCCGTTCCATTCTTCCGAAGAGCATGAAGCATCGTTTGATGTCAACCCAAGGAAGGTTCTTGGTGGCTATGCATCCGAAGGAAGATGTTTGGGATGTGCCGGCTATGGAACGCTATGTCGCAGCTATGCGACGGGTGGATCCCCATGTCACAGGTGTTCCCATCACCCACCTGATGTCAATCGGCGATATGAAAACGGGATTCGGTAAAGCTGCCCTCTATGCCCTTATCGCTGTTGTCATCTTGGTGTTTCTCGACTTCAAGACGGTGAGAGCTTCCTTCTTGGCCATCTCGCCCCTGATCATCGGGGCCATCTGGCTGGCTATCACCATGAGCCTTTTTGACCTTGACTTCAACTTGGCCAACTTCTTTGCCGTTCCGATTCTCATTGGGCTGGGTGTCGACAATGGCATCCACTTGGTTCACAGGTGGCGCGAGTCCCCGCAAGAAGCCCTGAAATTCGGGTCAACTCAAAAAGGGATATTACTCACATCGCTCACTTCTATGATTGGTTTTGGCTGCCTGGCGTTTGCCACTCACCGGGGACTAATGAGCTTGGGATTGGTGATGGCAATGGGCTGCGCCACGTCGTTGGTTGCGAGTTTGCTTGTTTTGCCACTACTTTTGGCTTGGGGCAAAAAAACCTAATCTTGCCAATTCTTCATGACCGCACGTTGATGTGGACAAGTGATCTCTTGCCAATCTGTGATGAGGCGAAAGTCAACTCGCGGGAGCGCTCCGTCTTCCACGAGGGCAAAAATATTCGACAGGCTGTCCGACAAGCTCAGGGAATCAAAATTACGAAACCGAGGGACAGCGTCACGAATTCCCATGGATCGAGCGGCCGCTTGCCGCCAAGTTTCGCCGAAGTCGAGGAAGGTTGAAGGCAAATAGATACCCTCATTCGTCGACCTGGGCCGCTTCGAAACAACACAAACACCCTCGCCCAGGGGTGCGATGACTGAAATAAGCGGAATATGTTTCACTTCCGTTGTAGCTCGACAAGAGGAACACAACCTTGGCCAAACCAGAGTCCGCTCAAATTCATGGCCACAAAAAGCACAGAAATCACCATCCGTTTGATTCGCTACGATCAAGAAATCACTCACTATTCCAAAGCCTCAAGAAATAGGTCCAGCGCAGTGCTCACATTGTTGGCATATTTTCACACATAGGCCGGACGGCGGAAATTAAGTATCTCTTGAGTTGTATAGGCCCGAACACATTGAGACTCAGACTCTTTGACAATGATGGCCATAAAAGTCATGTCCGCTGCAATCCACTCTTGGCGCAGATCTTCGGCAATACCAGCTTCAATCAAAGACTGCTCCAAGAACGCACTGCGAAGCCGGAATAGCTCTTCCGTGATCACCATGTGCTGATGGGCTACCTTGGGTGATTTCCCGGCATAGGCTTTCGGGCCTCCAAAAAGCTGCCCCATGAAATCGGTCTGTTGGCGCTCTAAGGTCTCCCGGGGTTTGTCTACAAAGTACTGACTCATCCAGGCATGGCCGTAGACCTTGTCATAAAATATTTGATGAACACGACTTAGTGTGGACTTTCCGCCTAAGCGGTCAAACAAGGTTCGGTCGACGGTCATAGGTTGCTCCTCACAAGCATACAGGCAAAGCATGAAGAGTATCGACCAGTACACATATCGTTTATTAAAGAAAAATGAAGACCACAGAAGAACTTGGAGTGAAATTTTCTCACAACCCCTCAGCTTCGTTAGACTGGAGCGTTAATTCCCCCAGGCACAAACATGTGCGAACCGGCTCTTGGGCCTCACGAGTAGCAGATGAAATACGAAAACGTCGAATTGTTGGCTCCCGCAGGTTGCTTCGCCTCACTCCATGCCGCTGTGGACAATGGAGCGGATGCTGTTTACTTCGGCCTCGCCCAACTCAACATGCGAGCCCGGGCCCGGAGAAGTTTTGATGATTCAGACTTGGCCGAGATCTGCCGAGTTTGCCGAGACGCCGGGGTGAAGACCAACTTGGCCATCAACACCTTGATGTACGAGCATGACCTCAAACTCGTGCGTAAGCTCTTAGAAGAAGCAGCCAAGCAAGAAGTCGATGCGGTCATCGTCGCCGACATGGCCACCATGATGA
>WFTN01000042.1 GCA_015485455.1 Planctomycetota bacterium
AACCCTAACGTCGCATTGTTCCAGCATCGAAAAGCCGATGATCCGCGATTTCGCTGTGATTTCACGGGCGGATCGACAAACTCGATCTTGTTGCTGAAGCCCACAAAATGTGGTCTACCGCAACACGTGGTTCTCCCGCAATTTCACACCGTCAAGTAGAAAAAAGTAGATCGAAAACGCCATTGAAAAAGGCTTTCCATTTGTTTCATTGAGTTTGCGAAAACAAGAAACAGGAAAGCCTTATGAACCTCGCTAAAACTTTCGTCCGCTCAGTCTTCAAGAATATACCGCGACTTCGTTTCGAAGACCAGCACCTAAGTTCATTTAGTGGTGCGGTGATCTATGAACGGCTGTTCAAGATGCTCGGTTTGCGCAGCTCTTTGGCAAATTGTGTTCGCCATCTTCCGGACTCCAGCGCCTATGGTATCAGCCGAATAATCCTTCTTCTCATCGTCCATGTGTTACTTGGCTGGCGTCGCCTTCGGGATGTCGAGTATTACTCAGATGATCCGATGATCAAACGTCTATTGGGCCTCAAGAAGATTCCCGGTTTCTCAACGCTATCTCGTCGGCTGAGAGATTTCGATTTGACTACGGTTGACAACGTCAGGGGCTTGTGTCGGGCAATGGTGATGAATCGAGTTTTGGCATCTGGAATCAAGCGGCTTACGATCGATTTCGATGGCACGGTGGAAAGCACCAAGAGCAGGCAAACGATCGGCACGGCGCTGGGGTACAACAAGAAATCGAAAGGCTCGCGGAGCTACTACCCCCTGATGGCAACCGTGGCTCAGACTTCCCAAGTCTTTGACGTCCTACACCGTGCTGGTAACGTCCACGATTCGAACGGTGCAGCCGAATTCATCGAGCATTGTTTTGCCGAAGTGCGTAGATCGGGGTTCAATGGCACAATAGAAGCACGATTAGACTCAGCCCATTACAGCGTCGGCACTTGTGAAAGGCTTGACGCATCTGGCGCTGAGTTTTCCATAAGCGTCCCGTTTCATCGCCTTGCCGACCTGAAGTCTAAGGTGGAAAGTACGAAGAGATGGTCTTCAATCGACGACACCTGGAGCTACCGGGATTTGGGATGTAGCTGGTGGCCAGCATCTTGGAGCACAGCCTTTCGTTGCATCGTTTTTCGCCAACTTCGCCCTGAACCGCTCAAGGGTGAGATTCAACATGACCTGTTCGAACCAACCGACTGGCAATACGACTACAAGGTGGTCGTCACCAACAAGACAACCTCGGCGAAAAATGTGCTCGAATTTCACAACGGACGGGGAAGCCAGGAGGCAATCTTTGCTGAGCTCAAAAGCAATAACGCCTTCGGCGTTATTGCCACCAGGGGCCTTGTGGCGAATCAAATATATCGACTTAGTGCGATCATAGCTCACAACCTCAACCGTGAACTCCAAATGAGAAATCTCCCACAAGAACGGAGTATGCTTCCGAAGAGACCAGCACTTTGGATCTTTGAAAACCTTCGAACCTTCAGGCATCGACTCATTCAACGAGCGGGACGGCTCACTCATCCCAAAGGAGTGGCAACCTTGACCATGTCGGCCAACAAAAAGGTCGCAAATGAGCTCACTTCGATGATGGAAATTCTTGATCCGGCGGCCTGATCAAGATGAGCATTGGCAAGTGGCCAAAGGCGAAAAATCATTGGAACTATTCACGAGAAATCCGTGAAATAATGCAACGTTAGAGTACACTCTCTTGCTAAGTACGGTTTGTGCAGCCCTTAGATCCAAGGGCTGCACAGAGAAGATTCCAATTAGGGTATAGCGATTATCTGGATGCCGTTGGAGGCTCGAAGAATGCCGCTTGTTTGTACGAATTGAATATGCGTCGTACTGCCAGCGATTGCCGGGTTACGGCGAGAGATTTCCGGTACCACGTAATCACCGGCAACATTGGCACTGACCACTGCGCTCAACAGAAAGTTGATTGGGTCAACGGCCACCAAGAGGTCGAATCCAAAAATTGGGATGTCTGCAGGGGCCAAACTGACAAGCACCAAGCCCAAAGCACCGGGTGTTGCCCCTGAACAACGGAGAATTCCGGAGACCTCGTTAATGTTCTGATCGTCGGGCAACCACGCCAGACTCAGCTGGGCGCTATTTCCTGAATCTGAGGCGTACGTCGAAACCGGGAGAGTGCCACCCAAGAAGGCTCTAACCGATCCACCATCTGGAGTACCATTCTGATGGAAAGAACCAACGACAATGTCACTCATTCCGTCTCCATTGATGTCACCAATTCTGTCAGCCGACTGAGAACGGGCGGACGGACTAGCTGGCAACTTGGCGATGAGCGAGTAATCAACTCCAGAAAAGACCATAATCGTTGGCTTGATTGCTGGTGGAGAACCATTTTGACTGAGGCGTCCGCCGTGAGTCACCGAAAAATCACCAACGCCATCCCCGTTCACGTCCCCAAGACCGGCCACATTCTCGGCAAATATTGTAAAGCTAATATCATTTTCAACTTGAAATAAGACGCTGGCATCAGCCCCAGAAAACACCTTCGCACTTCCAATGGCAGAGATGACCGACGCAGAGCCTCCCCCCGCACCAACGATAAAGTCTGCCAACCCATCGCCGTTAACATCGCCAACACCATCAACGGATACACCCGCTATGTCAGTGGCGAGCGTTCCTGTGACTGTATGCAGCAGAGTGCCATCAGCGCCAGAGAATACCTGCGTGCGCCCACGTGATCCGCCAGTGCTGGCATTTGTTTGAAAACGCGGTTGTCCAGCCAGAATGTCATTGACCCCGTCGCCATCCACGTCACCGGCATTGGCTATTTCTTCCCCCATCTGACTGCCTGCTACACCAACATGGGCACGTATGACGGAACCATCAATTCCGGAATAGACCGTGATTCTGCCTGTCCCCGGGGCCGAAAGTGAGGAAGGTGTGGCACTTGGTTTGCCGACCGCAAAGTCGTCGAACCCGTCATTGTTGATGTCGCCCAGTCCAGCAACAGAGAATCCAACGGCTCGGCCGGCGGCGTTGCCTTGATACGTGTAGAGCACACTGCCGTCAACGCCAGAGTAAACCATTGCGGCACCGGAGTAGAGACCATTTGTGGCGTCATGAGGAATGCCCACGATGAAGTCGTCAAACCCGTCATTATTGACGTCGCCAGCCTCGGAGACGTCGAATCCGAATCGGTCTCCCGGAACCGCGCCGACCAAGCTATGGAGCACGCCGCCGGTGGCACCAGAATAAACCGTCACGTATCCCGTCGACAGATAGTAGCTGAGGATACCTGGGGTGCTGATCATGAAATCAGGCGTACCGTCACCATCGACATCACCAGCGGCGCTGACCTTGGATCCCTTGTAGTGAGTTGAATCAATGCCATCATAGAAGTATTTCATCGTTAATTGAGCGTGCGCAACTGCTGGCATGCAAAGGCAAACGAACAGGGCGCATGCCCTAATACTGAAGTTATCCACATTAATCTCCTAATTCCTCTCGATGCAATCTCAGCAAGAAATGCTGACTCACCGACCGCTATGAGTCTTGGGTACGCTCATCAGGGGCGCCTGTCACCGGGGTGACTTGCCACTCACAGCCTACCATGGCCATCTCCTTCGCAAACAGGAAAATGGAATTCTTTTCATGCCTTTTCTTAAGGTTGGACATGCGAAACTCGGTCAATTCCACCCGCTTTCAACGGAAACCGGGACAATCCCCCTCTCATTCGGGTTCCACTTGTGGCGTAACGCGCAGGTAAATTTTTTGGGGATGTCCCTATTTCCGTTGAAATGAGATGACATCGGTGGTTCCGGGTAACCTGGAGTTGAATCACAACCAGAAACCCAAGGAGGAACCACCGTGTCAAAGAAGAAGTACCGCAAGAAGACGACCAGGTCCAGAAGAAAGCCAATAACGAAGGAATCGGGTCGCGTAGTCTCGGCGCAAGATGGCGTCATCCAGCTTGCCTTTCCCATTCCTCAGATTCTCGCTGCAACCCATGGTGCCATTGAGGCCCTTTGCGGTGAAGCGGGACTGTTGGTCATGAAGGCGCTGATCGATGATGAAGTGAATCAGCGAGCTGGGGCGAAGCATTCTCAGGACGAGGATTGCGACGTTTATCGTTGGGGAGACGAAGAAGGCTACGTTGCCTTCAACGGCAAGAAAGTGCCGATCCGTCGGCCGCGCATGAGGCAGAAGTTTGGTGGTGAGATCGAGTTGGAACGTTATCGCATGTTCCAGTCAGAAAAACGACTCGAAGATTCCGTTGCCAAACGAGTCGTTCGTGGTGTGTCTACGCGCAATTATGAAGGCGTCATCGACGACATCTGCGATGGTTATGGGGTTCAGAAGAGCTCAGTAAGCCGGCACCTCAAAGCTTCAACCGCGAAGGAATTGGAAGCCTTGATGGCGCGCCGATTGGATGCCAACGACTTCGTAGCCATCATGATTGACGGTGTCGGGTTCCAGGACTATTTGCTTGTCGTGGCCGTAGGAGTGGACTCAGAGGGCAAAAAGCACATCCTTGGAATCTGGGACGGGGCCACCGAGAACAGTTCCGTGGTCAAGGCGCTACTTGCTGACTTGATTGAAAGAGGG
>WFTN01000043.1 GCA_015485455.1 Planctomycetota bacterium
GTCCTCAACCGATCGCTTCTCTCGTTTTATCTCCCAACACGGGTATCGTCTCCACTGATCCCAATACCAATGCGGTCCAGATTGGAGCCAACATCACAGGCATTATTCTCGACGATGGACGAGAGATCAGCGACCCCAATTGGGATGTCATTATTGGCGGAAATATCACCTTAACTGCCACCGCTGTGACCCCCACGACCTCCGACTTCAGCAATCTCATTTGGACCCAGTCTTTGGGCAAGATCACAGCTCTAAACGGGGAATTCCTCAGTCTCAACGGAATTGTGGCAGCGGAGAGCAACAAAGAATTCACCCTTGCGGGGCCCTTAGGAACAGAGCCTCGTGGGCAAAGATCCATGAGTACCCGCTCCTTGGCTACGACCAGTATCAGTGGCCCCACATCTGCCGCCCTGAATCAGCTCCAGTTGGCATTGCAATTTACCCGCATTCATTTCGTCGTACGGTTCGAGATGGGCGGTGCGCGGCTGACTGGTATTGCTTTGAAGAATTTATCGGCCGCCCCATTGAGTTCTGCCATGGCGAATTCCGGTTCGGGCAGTCTTCAAGTAGGGGTCGTGGGTGCAACTCAAAGCGAAATCTACAATGTCTTCGTGATTAATCCGAGTCATGCTACCGGGGCGGGACCGGTTTATGGCATCACTTGGGGCAATTTTCAGTGGCAACAAGTTCTTACGCCACTCGGTACGATGCCCTACCACGTAACCCCTTCAGGCGACGGGACCTATTTCTTCGAATCTCCTCCGGGAATCATACCCCCAGGTATTTGGCTTGACTTCGTCGCCATCGAAGTCGTCAATCAGGTTCCCGTCTTTTCAGAACCTTGCCGGGTTTTCTTCTAAACCTCAATGGACTCAATCCTGGGAGATTCCATGTTTGCCATTCTCTCGCTCATAGCGCATCATGTTTGAAGAGGGGTAATGGCCCCCAAAAACACGGTCACTATGGGAACCCTAACGTTTGCTCTTTAGCTCACTCGATTTCGCATGGTTCCTCCCCTTGGTGCTTTTCCTCTATTGGGTTGTCGCCAAAACCATC
Source organism: Planctomycetota bacterium (assembly GCA_015485455.1). Taxonomy (GTDB): domain Bacteria; phylum Planctomycetota; family DRQF01; genus S139-23. Next base: position 1,057 of record WFTN01000043.1, read on the forward strand.
AAGGCCCAGAACCTTCTGCTCCTCGGAGCCAGCTATGTGTTCTATGGTTGGTGGGATCCACGTTTCTTAGGGCTCATCGCCTTCAGCTCCTTGATTGACTTTGGTGTAGGCCTTGGTTTAGAAAAGACTCAAAACAAGAAGAAAAGACGCCTGCTTTTGGGAGTCAGTTTAGCGAGCAACTTGGGTCTTCTGACGTTCTTTAAGTACTTCAATTTTTTCGTGGATAGCTTCATAGACGCATTCGCTTTCTTTGGCTACCAAGTTCACGGACCGAGCCTCGGTGTCATTTTACCTGTGGGTATCAGCTTCTACACCTTCCAAACGTTAAGCTATTCGATTGACATCTATCGCCAAGAAATCAAACCAACCCGGGACTTTGTTGCCTTCTTCGCCTTTGTCAGTTTCTTCCCCCAACTTGTTGCTGGTCCCATCGAAAGAGCCAAGAATCTTCTGCCTCAGTTCCAATCCAGAAGGTCCTGCTCAAGGGCTTTGGCCGTGGACGGATTGCGCCAGATCCTCTGGGGTCTCTTCAAGAAAATCGTGATTGCCGACAATTGCGCGCTCATCGTCGACCAAATCTTTGCTCATCAAGATGATTGTGCCGGGAGCACCCTGTGGCTGGGAGCGCTTCTTTTTACCATTCAAATCTACGGCGATTTCTCTGGTTATTCAGACGTGGCCATCGGCACTGCGAAGCTCTTTGGCTTTCGTTTGATGCGCAACTTCGCCACCCCCTTTTTCGCCAGAAACATGGCAGAGTTTTGGCGGCGCTGGCACATCTCCCTTTCAACCTGGTTTCGCGACTATGTCTACATTCCCTTAGGGGGAAGCCGGGGGACAAAGGCAACCCTAATTCGCAACATTGTCATTGTCTTCCTCTTGAGCGGGCTTTGGCATGGCGCCAAGTGGACTTTTGTCGTCTGGGGAGGAGCCCATGCCCTGCTTTACCTTCCCCAGATTCTCCTCAGGAGAAGAGAAACTCCTGGAGCTACCCTCAATGAGAGAAGCTTTTCATCCAGCATCAAAGAGATCATGGGCATCGCTTTGACCTTCACTTGCGTTGTCCTGACTTTTGTCTTCTTTCGCTCGGAGAGTTTAAGGCAAGCCGTGAGCTATTTGAAAACTATGTTTTCAGTCTCCGCGTTTCACGCTCTTGAAGCCAGCCCAGAAACTCTGCTCACCTGGATGCTCACGCTGACTTTCTTAGGAGAGTGGCTACAACGAGAGAAAGAACACACCCTTCAATTGGACGCCAAATGGATGCCTCAGGCTTTTCGCTGGAGCGTCTACTACGGCATCATCACCATGATTCTCTTGTTGGGCGGTCGAGAGCAGGAATTCATCTACTTTCAGTTTTGAATCTCCGCTGGCCCCTTCCCTGCCTACCTTCTGCTGGCCTTTGGAGCGTTGTGCTTCAAAGTCTCCTCCAAGTCAGCCACGATGTAAAGCATGGTCGCCATGCAGGCGGCCCCTAACTCCAGTTCTCGTTCGTTAACGCTGGCAAAGACGTCGTTTCTGGAATGATGGAGATCAAAATACCGGTGACTGTCTGGGTGATAGCCCATGAGGATGACCCCTGATGCACCCATGGGAGAAATGTCTGCTCCCCCACCCCCAGCGATGACTTTTCCGGCCCCGGCATTCACTAAGAGCTTGGCGATCTCTTCCAAGATCACCCGAGCTTCCTTGTCCGCATTGGTGGTGAAACCTCGAGGAGTGAATCCACCGCTGTCGGACTCTAAGGCCAGAACATGCTTATCCATTTCATTTAAGTGGGCTTTGTAATAAGCCCGGCCCCCGCGCAAGCCATTCTCCTCATTCATGAAGAGTACACACCGAATCGTTCGCTTGGGTTTGTAACCCATCTCTTTGATCAACCGGAGAGCTTCCACTGAATGCATGCACCCAGCTCCATCGTCATGGGCACCATCTCCCGTAGTCCAAGCGTCCAAATGCCCGCCGACCACCAAGATCTCTTCAGACTTACTGCTGCCTTTGATCTCGCCAATGACGTTGTAGGACAACTCATCCTTGAACCACTGACTGTCAAGTTTCAAACAAAGAGAGACTTTCTTGCCTTTCTTCAGAAGAGCAGACAGACGATCGGCTCCCAGCATGCTGACAGCACCAGCGGGAATTTTCTTAACGCCGTCCTGATAGTTCATGGCTCCAGTGTGGGGGGCATCGTCACTCTTCGACGAAACAGAACGAATCACCACAGCCACAGCACCCACCTTACTTGCTTCCACGGCCCCTCGGGATCGCTGACGAACGGCCCCACCATAGGCCTGGCCAGTGGACAACAAAGTCATGTCCATGGGGCGATTGAAAAAGACAATCTTGCCTTTCGCTTGATCAGCCTTCTTGCGCAATTCACCAATGCTCTGGACTTCGAGGATCTCGGCGGTGATCCCTTCTAAAGGAGTGGGAACGCTTCCTCCCAGTGGCGTGAAGGGCAAAGAGGTGGACTCTGCGTTGGCGGGAGATGTCACTCTTAAGGAGGGGTGAGTCCCAGGTTCCCAATGAGGCACCATCACCTCTTCCAAGTGCACGTTGTCAAACTCAAGGCGTTCCATGAGTTGCTTAGCCCAGATGACGGCGGCGGCAGCGCCTGGAGATCCGGAGACCCGTTTCGGCACCTTCTGACACATTTCACGCAAATGTTCATAGGCCTGCCCACGCTTCAATGAGGTGCGAATCATTTCTCGAACGCGGGTGCGATAACCACGGACTTCCTTGATAACATCCGACACGGGCTCTTTTTCTTTTTCGCGGTGCAATTGCGCCGAGCAAAAAGGCGTCAATCCAACAACAACCAAAAGAACAAAAAAGAAATTCAAGAATCGCATGGGTGAGAGTCCTAATCGATTTGCAAGGCCAATAATCATCAAAACAACGAAGACAAAAAGCAGGAGCGAGTCTTAGAAAACCCACTCCCACCTCAAGTCCTATAGCTTGAATTGTTTCTTGATGTCCGCGGTCAAACCATCTTTGTGAACCATGAAAGACAGCATTTTAGCAGCGACATAGTTGGCTGACATGAAAATGTAACCGTTGTAAGGGCCGACTCTCTTGCCCCAAGAGTTCTTCGTGAGATACCAAGTTTTGCCATCCTTATCTTTGGCCATGCCAACGATGTGCATGAGGTGGTCATCGGAGGTCTTGCCGTTTTTGAACATCTCCAGGCGCCATTTGTCAGTGACACCATTTTTCTCAATCTCTTCAGGCATGGCAGCCACACCTTTGCGGGCATTGAAGCCCCGTTCTGAGACATCCATATCAGCAGCGATGGAATAGCCATGGGAAACAGCGTGATCGATAGCCGCCATCATCTGTTTCACCGTAACATTGAGGTAGTTGGAATCGTGATACCAGTTGTCTTGAACGGTGAGTTCAGCACGTTTGCCGAAATCGCCGTAACCAAAGGACATCACCTCGACGTAGTCGTCATAGGGCACCTTGAGAATCTCATCAGCGTACTGCTTGGGTGTCACCATGCGATCGCCGACTTTGAAGGTCTTTGGAAGCTCCCCAAGGTAAGCACTCAAGACACCGCGGAACGCCCCTTCCATCTTGGCCGAAACCCGCTTCACTCTTCCGGGCCTAAGCTTCTTGGGAGCTTTGCCAGCATAGGCTTTCGCCATGGCAATAATCACTCTCTCCAATTCACTGTGCCCGTGCCCTTTTTCTCCTGGGAGAATGCCTGCATAGGCAGACTGAGGCACGATGCCATACTTCTTGATGATCATCATGATGT
>WFTN01000044.1 GCA_015485455.1 Planctomycetota bacterium
GCCATGGACAGTCAGTGAAAACGTCAGACCTCGATCTCAAAGAATTTCGCCGACAAGGTGAATCCTTGTTTCGTACCATTTACGGGTCACACACCGACGTTGTCTTGGGGGCTCTTGACCAATTTCACAGCCAACTGAAAGATTGGATTTTGGTAGACGCCTACGGCAAAATCCTCTCCCGCCCGGGATTGAGCCCGAAGGAGCGCGAACTGTGTGCAGTCGCAGCACTCCTCGTGAGCGATGACACCCGCCAACTCTCTTCCCACATAAGAGGTGCCATCCACTGCGGTGCAGAGGAACAAGAAATCCAAAGCGCCATCCAGTCCATTCAGTTCTTGGTGAATCCTGAGCAAATCCAATTGGGCCTGGAGATCTTGAACAAAGTCAACCCATGAGCCACGAAAAAGGCCGCAGGCGAAGTTGATCACCCACGGCCCCACTCGAAACGTTTGTTTTCTTAGTTCAATGTTCTCTTGTGAACCCAGCCATCACCAGACCCGCCACCATAGGTACCCAAGAATGGATTCAGCAGTGGGAATGGAATCGGCGAGACGCAATTCATGAAGTTCACTTGCCCGTTGATACATTGAGTATAACCACAAGTGACAACACCTTCATCACTCACTGCCAGCCCCAATGCCATTTCGAAGAAACTTCCACCAAACAACTCCCCATCTTCAAGAACCCCCGTAGGGCTAAACCGCACCCAATAGGCATCCGAATTCCCAGGAATGACTTCCGTCAAGCCAGAGTAGAAGACCGCGTCATTGTGAACCACAATGTCCAAACCACCATCAAATTGGTTGGTGCCAAAAACAATGCTGTACTTGAAATCGAAAATGCCAATCCCTTGGGGGAACAACTTGGTCAAGAATGAATCACTTGTGCCCGTGGCGAGGAACTGGGAATTCAACAAAGGAAAATCAGCGGAATTGGTGATTCCAGTCAAATAGACCTCACCAGTCGTCCGCTTGACATCCATGGCATAGACGTAATCTTCTCCGCTACCTCCCAAATAAGTGGCATAGAGAAGATCGCCAAATCCAGTGCCCCCAGGGTCCATGATCGCCAGGAATCCATCCTTGCCACCATGATTCGTTGGCTGAGCCATGTTGAGTCCAGCAAAGTTGGGATTGGTCGATAAATCAAAGGTGGAGAATGTCTCCCCAGCAATGAAAGCCAGATCGAAGGGGCCAATCCCCACATCATAAATGATATTGCTGGTCTCGTCGCCAAAATAGGTGGAATAGACTGGAGTAGCTGCCCCAGGGTTAATGACCGTAAAGAAGCCATCTTCGAAACCGCCAAGTCCGGTTTGGTAAGCTCCATTCGTTGTTGGAAAATCAGGAGAGTCTGTCCATCCAACAATGTATGTCCAGCCGTTGTCCCGCAGAGCCAAACCGTAGGCGAAGTCAAACCCAGTGCCACCAATATAGGTGCTGTAGAGAATCTGTGAACCATCCGCGCTGATCACGGTGTAAAAGGAGTCGGCGACAGAAGGCGTTTTAGTGCTTTGAATAGCATTGGCCGTCACGGGAAAGTTGTCTGCTTCAGTGAAGCCAACAACATGGACATCTCCATTGCCGTCAAGTTGAATATCAAACGCCCAATCGGCGCCGCCTGTGATCAAGAAATCCACAGGATCACCGCCCCCCAAGTAACCACTCCAATGTTGGAAGGCACCAGACTTATCGAGCTTCATCACGAAAGCATCAGCGATTTCACCGTTATAGGTAGGATCAAAGGAACCTGCCGTGACCGGCCAGCCCGGCCCGAAGCCCATGATTGCCGGATTAGAATGGGTGCGCCCAGTGATATAGATGTGGCCTAAAGCGTCTACCTGCATGTGAATGCAGTGGTCAGTGCCATTGCCTCCCATAAAGGTACTAAAGACAACCGTCGGATCGATAATCAACTCGATCTTGTTGTCGTATGCGCCCACTTTGAATGTGACCTCTTTGGTCTTGCCAATAACAAATGAAACGGCCACTGGTTTCTTTTTGCCATCGACGACCTGCCAAGCTACGGGAGCCATCTCTTTCAAAACACCTCCAACCCCTGCCCGGCTATCCGGCAATTTGATGACAAGATCGCCGCTCTTCTTATCAAGGTCAATGGAGGTGGCGCCAACATAGGACCAACGAATGTCGTTCGGGTTAGCACCTGGGGCAACCTTGTATGTGCCTTTTAAACGTCCAGTGGTGCCATTGTACAACAGATCGATGCCGTCATAGAGACCAACATAGGTGATGTTGGCGAAGGTCGCGGCATTCGTATTCCATTTGGATTTGTCTTGGCCATAAAAGAAATTGTTCGTTCCTCGAAGTTTCTTCGTGGCTTGTAGCTGCACTTCTTTCTTCGAACCCAAGAAATGGACACCAATAGGA
>WFTN01000045.1 GCA_015485455.1 Planctomycetota bacterium
GATGTGTATAAGAGACAGAATTTAGACCGTACCCTGAGCGACATTTACTTTCAGGTTTCGGCAAAAACCGAATTGGAGTTCTTGCGAACTGCAGCTCGGATTCATCCGGAACACGACGAGTTGTGGCCACGGTTGGCCATGGCGAACTTGGCGGCTGGGGATTTCGCAGCTTCCATCAAAGCGGCAAAAGCTGGAATCGACTTAGGGGGACTCCATGAAGGACTCCCGGCAACATGGGCCAGAGCCTTAGCAGATCAAGGCAATTTAGAAGGCGCCTTGAAGGTTATTGATGGCCACAAGAAATCCATCAGGCTCAGCCGCCTCAGGAAAAGAATTCAAGATTTGCAAGTTCTCAGGAAAATGGGCCGACCTCTTGACACCCCTTCCCTGCGGGGCTCCATTGACCGAGCCCGCACTCTCACCTGGAACAAACTGGCCAACGAAGCGAGCAACGCTTGGCTGGATGCCATTGCCCGGGGACGACGCCGTGGCCCAGGACGTCAAGGCAGCCTTCCCCCCCGTGGCACCCTTGGGCCTCAACCCAGAGGAATCGAAAGAGATGCGTTAGCAAGTCTTCTATGGTTGGCACGACAAGAGAACATCAATTCAGACATGCAGGCCAAACTCTGGGAACGAGCCCTTTCTGCCGCTTCTCGATTTTTGGATGTCAATGAAGCTGGCTTAAGCGGATCAACCCCATTTGTCATTCAAAGAGAGCGAAGCCTTTGGCTCGCCGACCCCCGTTTGACCGAATGCCATGGGCCAAATTTCCCAGTATTTTTGCCCTCTGAGGAGCGACAACGCTGGCTCAATTTCTGGCAGACATTAGCAGCACTTGAGGGCTGAAACCTCTGCGGTCAAAAAAACCGCCTCCCATCCTCATCGAACATGCAACAATATGGCGATCTTGGGTGTATCAGCTATCATAGGCTTCAAGTCATCGCGCCCAGTAAGGAATGTTATGTTCAGAATATTCGTTGTCACCCTCACCTTCGTTAGTTGCTTTCTCTTTGCTTGCGGCTCCAAGCCAGAAGACACTGCCACCAACAACAATCCTCGGCCCAAGGAAACCAAGAAAATGAGTCCACAAACTTCCCACGACGAAATCGCCACACTTGGTGCCGGATGCTATTGGTGCATCGAAGCTGTTTTGCAACAAGTAGAAGGTGTCACCAAGATTGAATCCGGATTCATGGGTGGGCACCTGAACGATCCAAGCTACGAGGACATTTGCCGGGGCACCACCGGTCATGCGGAAGTGGTCCAAGTGCACTTCGATCCAAGCAAGATCAAATACCGTGAGCTCCTGGGATGGTTCTGGAAACTCCACGACCCTACAACTCTCAACCGTCAAGGCAACGACGTAGGGACTCAATATCGCTCAGTGATTTTCTATCACAGCCCTGAGCAGAGAGAAATCGCTGAAGACTCCAAGATGAAAGTAGGAAAGTCTGGGGCATTCGCAGACCCCATCGTAACGGAGATCACCGAGGCCAGCCACTTCTGGAAGGCAAAGGCAGAACACCAGGACTACTACCGACGGAAGAAAAACGCGAATCCCTATTGCCGCTACACTATCACTCCCAAGCTCAAGAAGTTGGGCCTCGACTACTAAGTTCCCCTAGAGACGACCCATGGAATCCACTGAGAAGATCATTGAAGAGTGGCGGACCCAACCAGCTCCTTTGTTGGGTATGTTGCACGCATTTCACGAACGCGACTTGAAGATTACGGAAGAGGCCATCTTGGCCATAGCCAAGGCACTCCGCATCCCAAAAGCGGAGCTATTCGGGACCGTGACTTTCTACGACCATCTGAGTATGGAAAGCGGGAGCCACGATGATTTGCGCATCTGCACAGGTCCGATTTGTAGCCTCAAAGGATCTCAAGAAATCTTGAAGGCCATGCAAGGTGATGGGGCAAGATCGATGCCTTGCAGTGGACGCTGCGATGTGCCAATCCCAGCACTTCGAGGCAATCGCACCTACCAGATTGCTCCCGATGCCATCGTTCCCACCCCGGAAACACCACGCCCCATCCCAAATCCTGGTGGTCTGGAAGAATGTGTTTTCGCCGAGATTCGCGATCCGGACAGAAAATCACTGGCTGGTTACCAGGCAAGTGGGGGGTATTTGGCAGCAGAAAAAGCCCTCAACGATCTGGGGCGAGAGAGAACTCTGGCAGAAGTGAAGGCCAGTGGTTTGGCTGGCCGAGGGGGAGCAGGTTTTCCTACGGGAGAAAAGTGGCAGGCCGTTGCCGATGCCCAGGGGTCTCCTAAGTATGTGGTCTGCAACGCTGACGAGGGAGAACCCGGATGTTTTAAGGACCGCACCCTTTTAGACCACGACCCCCACCTCGTTATTGAGGGTATGATCCTCGCCGCTTTTTGCTGTGGGGCCAGCGAAGGTTTCATTTACTTACGCTACGAATACCCAGAAACATTGAAAACACTAGGGCAGGCTCTTCAGGAAGCTCGCGACGCTGGCCTTTTAGGAAAAGACATTCTGGGGTCAGGCTACGAATTCCAAATCCACCTGCGCCGAGGTGCTGGTGCCTACATTTGCGGTGAAGAGACTTCCTTGCTCAATAGTTTAGAAGGAAAACACCCCTTCCCCCGCAATCGTCCCCCATATCCGGTGACTCATGGCTTCAATGATCTGCCCACTGCCGTTAACAATGTTGAAACATTGGCCAGCGTCCCATGGATCGTCATGAATGGTGCTGCACGCTATGCGGCCTTGGGACTTGGAGATCACAAAGGGACGAAGCTCATCAGTCTGTCCGGTGACATTGAAAAGCCTGGAAACTACGAAGTGCCCTTAGGACTACCGCTGAAGACTTTGATCGAAGAATGGGCCGGCGGCATCCCAGGGGGCAAGAAACTTCAGGCAGTCACCATGGCGGGACTGTCGGGAGGGTTCTTGGGGGCGGAAGATGCCTACGCGGTTACCCTGGACGAACCGAGCGTTCGAGCCAAGGGCTCCTTCTTAGGTGCTGGGGGCATCATGATATTCGACGAAACACGAGACATGGTCGATTTGGGACGACAGGCCATGGCGTTCTTTGCCCATGAATCTTGCGGCAAGTGTTTCCCTTGCCGCATCGGGACCCAAAGATTGACCGAACGATTAGCTGGCAGCGCAGGCCCTGATACATTTGCCGCTTGGCGAGAAGAAGTTGAAGATATGGGGCAAGTGATGAAGTCATCCTCCGCTTGTGGCTTGGGGATGGCAGCTCCCCTTATCACTGAAAGCCTATTACGCCTGTTCCCAGACGACTTGGCCTCAACCATCAAGAAAGCAAACTCATGATTGATAAGACCAAGAACACTTATGAACTGACTCTCGATGGCGAAGTCGTCGCATTCTCCCATGGGGAATCTCTCTTCGAAATCAGCGAGCGCCACAAGAAAGAAGTGCCAACACTTTGCTACGACAAGCGACTGGACGCATTCGGAGGTTGCCGCATGTGTATGGTCGAAGTCGAAGGATTTCGCAACCCTGTGGCCTCTTGCACAACAAAAGCCAGCCCGGGTATGGTTGTGCATACCCACACCGCCAAATTAGAGAAGGATCGTAAGACACTCTTGGAGCTGGTTGTTTCTGAGAATCGTCAAGTTGAAACCCCCGAGCTCTCCGGTTTCGCTTCTCAGGAACTCACACAACTCGCCAACCGCTATGACGCGATCACCGGGCGATTCGCTGGAGCCAAGTCTGGAACCAGTCGAACGGAAGACCTCAATCCCTTCATTTTGCGAGACTACGACCAGTGCATCTCTTGTTACCGCTGTGTTCGCGTCTGCGCAGAACGTGAAGGGGACTACGCCATCAATGTGATGAACCGAGGGTTCGCCACTCAGATCACAACCGAGTTCAACAGTGACCTCAGAGAATCAGAATGTACCTTCTGTGGGCAATGCGTCCAGACCTGTCCCACCGGTGCTTTGGCTGACAAGAAGGCACTTCGAGACCGGAAGACTGTTGGCGACATTAAGAAAACACGAACCATTTGCACCTACTGCGGCGTGGGTTGTTCCGTCGACATTATGTCCAAAGAAGACAAGATTGTCGGCATCCAACCGGCCATGGATGGACCAGCCAACTTGGGCGCTCTTTGCGTCAAAGGGCAATTCGCATACGACTTTGTTCAACACGATGATCGGCTCACAACTCCCCTCGTCCGCAAGAATGGCAAACTCGAACCAGTCAGTTGGACAGAAGCCATCGACGTAGCGGCCAAAGGTTTCGAAAAGGTCTCCCGCGATCATGGCAACGAGGCCATCTATGCCATCGCCTCCGGCCGCGCCCCCCATGAAGCTTCTTACGCCCTGCAAAAATTGATGAGAGCGGGTTGGGGACTCAATCAAATCGATAATTGCAGCCGTGCCTGACATGCTCCAACTGTCGCCGGTCTGGCGGCTACCATCGGACGAGGAGCCATGTCAAACCCATTGGAAGACATGGAAAAGCCCGACGTCTATTTTTGCATCGGCACCAACATGACGGAATGCCATCCAGTGGCGGCGACTCGCATCAAGCGTGGGCTGGCCAATGGCGGCCGCCTCATCGTGGCCGACCCGAGAAAAATTCAATTAGCCGAAATCGCCGATCTCTACTTGCCGCTAAAAGTCGGAACCGATGTTGCCCTACTCTTAGCGATGGCCCATGTCATCGACCGTGACGGCTTAGTCAACGAAGAATTTGTCGCCGAAAGAACGGAAGGGATTCAGGAGCTCAGACAGCACCTCAAAGAATTCACACCCAGTTGGGCTTCGGCCATTTGCCAAGTGCCGGCGGAAGATATCGAGAAGGCCGCCCATTGGTACGGTGAAGCTGAGAAGGCCGCCATCTACTACACCTTGGGAATCACCGAGCACATTTGTGGTGTTGACAACGTCCAAAGCTTGAGCAATCTTGCCCTTCTCACTGGGCATATCGGCAAAGAAGGAACGGGCATCAACCCCATGCGGGGCCAAAACAATATTCAAGGTGCTGGAGATGTTGGAGCTCTTCCAAACAACTATCCTGGTTTTCAACCTGTGGATGATCCCAAGAACCAGGCCAAGTTCGAAGCCGCTTGGGGCACCCCTGTGTCCTTAGAACGAGGCATCACGAAAGTCACCGCATTAGATCAGTGTGGCGACCGAATCAGAGCCATGATCATCGGTGGCGAGAACACCGTGGTGACGGATCCCGACCGCGACCACTGCGAACATGCTCTCAAGTCATTGGACCACTTGGTCGTCATCGATCTTTTCATGACAGAGACCGCCGTCCTAGCCGATGTGGTCTTGCCAGCATCAAGTTGGGGAGAGACCGATGGTGTGTGTACCAACACCGAGCGTCGCGTTCAGCGCCTTCGGGCGGCCGTGCCACCTCCAGGAGATGCGAAACCTGACTGGTGGATCATCTCGGAGCTTGGGAAACGTCTTGGTTTCTCGGGTTTCGACTATGAATCTGCCAAAGATGTCTTCAATGAGCTCTGCTCACTCTCCCCTATTTATGCTGGCTTGGATTGGGATCGCATTGATCAAGGGGAATATCAATGGCCCGTTCCCAATAAGGAACACACAGGGACGCCGATTCTGCATATCGATGAATTCCCCAGCGGTAAGGGCAAACTCAAGATTGTCAATCTGCGTGACCCGGCAGAAGTGATCAGCGAATCCTATCCCGTATGGCTCACCACTGGACGAAGACTTGAGTCTTATCATTCCCGTACCCAGACGGGACGTTCCTTTGGCATCGACTATTTACTGCCCCAAGAGACCTTAGAAATTCATCCTGACGACGTCGAAAAATGGGGCCTTACCGATGGGAAGCTCTGTCGCATGACGTCTGCTCGGGGCTCGGTTGAGATCGTGGTGGAGGCCAACAAGCGCTCACCCCGTGGGACTGTCTTCTGCTCATTCTCGTTTAACGAAACACCCGTCAATATCCTTACGGGCTCCGGCTACGATCCCATCACCCAAACTGCAGAACTCAAGGTTTGTCCTGTGCGATTGGAAATAATTGAGGAGCGCTAACTGGAGTGAGGCCGCAGCCCTCAAGTTAAGTCGGAATGTTATCTCGCCGGGTAGCGCGTTCGGATTCTAAGGCCCGAAGGCGCTCAACGGTGATATCACCTGTGGGGTAAACCCCAGTAAAGCAGGCATTGCAAAACGACTTAATCTTGGGATTGCCAACCTGAGCGGCTTTGTTCATGGCGCCGCGGTCGAGATAGACCAGATGATCGACCCCCAAGGAAGTGGTAATCTCCTCCACCG
>WFTN01000046.1 GCA_015485455.1 Planctomycetota bacterium
GCACAGGCTACGACTTCCGGATCGGTACAGTAAATACGAGCCACAAACTCAGGGAAGAAGACAAAGAATAGACCCGAGCAAAGCATGAAACTCGTCGCCATTGCCATGGCGATTTTTGATGAATACCGGGCCCTTTCCAAGTCCCCAGCGCCAATGGCATTTCCTACCCGCGTCGAAACCGCAGCGCCCACACCAACGGGTATCATGAACACCAAACTCGCTACGTTCAAGGTCACCTGATTGGCAGAGACTTCCGTCACCCCTTTTGCTCCCATAATAAAACCGATGGCATTAAAAACCCCGGCTTCCAGGGATATCTGAAGGGAAAGAGGTAGCCCCAAAGCCAACAAGGCCTTATAACCGCGACGGGATCCACCGGCAGAATCCATGCGCCAAAGCGGTAGCCAATGTCGGCGGGCGAAATAAGCGAAGCTGACGATCAGAAGCGTTCGAGAGAATGCCGTGGTAACAGCGGAGCCAGCCAAACCCATTTCGGGCAATCCCCCATGGCCCCAAATCAACAGCCAATTTCCCAGGGCATTCACCGCATTGCCAACGAGGGTAGCCTTGACCAAAGGGGCCAAAATGCTCATTGCTTGGAGCGTTTGCCGCAGGACGATGGTGAACAAGAAACCCAAGTTACCCCATGACACGATGCGAATATAGCAAGTCGCTGGCCCAATCAATGATTCCTCTTGGCGGAGCAAACGCAAGATCGGTTCAGCTGCGCACCACATCACAACGGACGACAAAATGGTCAAGATGAATGCGACCACCAAGCCATGCTTGAAATGGGCTGCTACCGCTTTGCTCCGGCCAGCCCCATGGGCTTGGGTCAAGAGTGGATCGAGTCCCATCAGAAGACCAAAGCCCATCAATAGAATCATCATCGAAAAAAGGTGCCCGATGCCAGCGGCAGCTAAGGCAGAAGCGGAGAAGTGCCCAAGCATCATTGTGTCGACAACACCAAAGGACATGAGGCCGAGTTGAACCACCACCACAGGAGCCGCCAATGAAGCCATGGCGCGCAATTCAGCACGCCATGGTTCTTTGTCAGTTTGATGGGTCATATGCGTGTTCCTTCTTTTTATCCCGAAGAACAAGATATGCAGAAAGACACGTCAGCCAAATGAGGCGAGTGAAGATGCCTCTATCTAGATCGCCGCAACCCGGGTGGCCAGGGCATCAGCAAATTCTTTTGTGCCCAGATTGCCGCCCAAATCCCGGGTTTTCTCCCCTGCTTTGAGGGCCTCGTTGTAGGCCTGTCTAATCTTCAAACGTGCTTGGAGAAGACTCTCGTCTCCAGATGTCTCAGCCAAATGACGCAACATCAAAACTGCGCTGGCGAGAAGAGCCAGAGGATTCGCCAAGTTCTGCCCGGCAATATCTGGAGCAGACCCGTGAACAGCTTCAAAGACAGCCTGTCCGTCACCGAAGTTCGCACCTGGCGTCACACCCAAGCCACCGACCAAACCAGAACACAGATCAGAAACGACATCACCATAGAGGTTTTCGCACAACAGGATGTCGAAGTTCTTTGGCTCTTGAACAAGGCGCATACACCCGGCATCAATGATGACCTCTTCATACTCGATATCGTCATACTCTTCCTCGTGTACTTTTTGAGCACACTTGAGAAAGAGACCATCCGACAGCTTCATGATATTCGCTTTGTGAAATGCCGTCACTTTCTTGCGATCACGTGTTCGGGCGTAGTGAAAAGCAAAACGAGCGATGCGCTCGCAAGCCTGTTCGGTGGCGACTTTGATGGACGTAACCACACCATCAGTAATCTTATTCTCGATACCCGAATATAAGCCCTCTGTATTCTCTCGAACCACGACAATGTCAACATCGTCATAGCGCGTCTTGATGCCGTCCAAAGAGCGGACTGGTCGCACAGCACCATAGAGGTTCAAGGTCTTCCGCAGGGCCACATTCACGGAGGAAAACCCACCGCCGATGGGTGTGGTACATGGTCCTTTGAGCGCGATTCCATATTCACGAATCGCGTCTACTGTCTCCGGGGGCAAGACGACCTCGCTACCCCGATCAACAGCCCCAAGTCCAGCGTGGCGTTCAATCCACTTAATGTCCGCCCCCGCTGCGGCGAGAACAGTTTTGACCGCGGAACAAACTTCTGGGCCAATTCCATCTCCGGGAATCAAGACGATATTGTGCTGCATTTCGGTGAACTCCACTCAATAATTTGCTTCGGATCATAGCAAAGAGCGAAGAATTCAAAAGTCAGGATGAAGGCATACAGATCAGCGTGGTGGTCTGTTCAACCTCAGCAAAGTACCCCCTTCGCTTTCATCTTGACCGCATAAAAAACCAACAAGATCTGAATCAAGGCAATAGCAATCGTCATATAGAGAGCTGCACCAGCCCCCATGATCTTGCCGCCATCAGCCAGGACAAAATTACGGAAGAAAGAAATGGTCATGGCAATCAACCCGAGAGTGAATATTTCGACTGCGATTCTCTTCCTCATCAGGAGGAGAATCGATGCCAAGAATGCGGCAAAAACCGCAACTGCCCAAGACGCAATCGCCCAACTTGGCATGGCGTCCAGAAAAACGACGTGCTCGGAAGTGAGCTGTTCCATGTAGCCTTCGTCACGTTTATTTGTCATGACGAAATCAAAAACACCGCCCGAGTTCCACAATACGGCCAGGATACCGACAATCCACAAGTGGATTGGCGTTTTCAGATTCTCTTTCATTTGTTCCTCACAATTTCTTTCCCTTTGCGACAAGGAGCACGAACGGCCCATTTTTCTAACGGACGAACAGGCTAAGGGATTTTCCCCAGAATGTCGAAAATGAAGAATTGGCAAAGACTCAGCCCTGGGCTTCGTTCAGGGGACGTGGCAAGATGAGTGGCACATGTTTCCCAAGTGTCTAGGAGCGGAATCAAAGCGTGAAAACGAAGGGCCCTTCCGAACAATCGTCCACCCCACCCGTCCGACGGGCCACAGGAGGCCCTTTGGAAATGAGGACGGCCAGCCCTCAGACACAGAAGTCATCAGAACAGAAACCCCCACACATACTTCTGCAAAAGTACTTGGGCATCTTTCTCGTCGGATTAGCAGCTTTAGGGGTACTCCTCCCGGTTCTGCCAACCACTCCCTTTCTTCTCTTGGCGGCCCGGTGCTTTTCTAAATCGTCGAACCGTTGGCACGATTGGCTCATGCGAAACAAAACTTTCGGCAGCCTAATTCGGAATTGGGAAGAACGTCAATGCATATCGAGGCGCACAAAGTTGGTCGCCACTTCAAGCGTCTGCCTGGTTGGAACCTATACAGTGGTCTTTGCTTTGGTAAACACTTACGCACAAGTGGCAACAGCCGCCTTGCTCATCTACGCCTTGGTCTTCATTTGCCGTCTATCCGTTTGCGAAGACTAAGCCAGACTCAAGCCGACAAGGACTGCCAAATGGCGGCCACGGCTTCTCCCCGACTATGAACCACGGAAATTCCCGTCTCTTGAACTAAGGCCGCCACATGGTCTCCCCGAATACGGCCAGCCCCGATGATTTCAATCAGGTCACCTGCTACAGAAACCAGTCGCCGAAGACCACAACGTCCCTCCCAAGCGGTTTCAGCCCCACCGGCTGTGAGAACACGCTTAACACCCGACTCTATGAGAAACTCAAGCTCCCTGGGAGGGTCGGCCACCAAATCAAAGGCTTTGTGAAAGGTGACAGGCAACCCGAAACTGGCGGTCATGAGTTCATCAAGGGCTCTTTTGTCGATAGAGCCATCATGATTCAAGGCACCAAAGACAAATCCCGAAACCCCCAAACGCTCACAAACAGCCATATCTTTTTGCATCTCTGAGAGCTCTTGAGACTCCAGGTGAAAAGGGCCTGGACGAGGGCGGATCATGACAACAACGGGAACGTCCACCCCTTGGATGACTTCGGCTACAAGGGCGGACGAAGGCGTTAATCCCCCCACACTCAGATGACTACAGAGCTCAAGGCGATGGGCACCTCCAGCAACGGCTTCTCGTGCTTGTGCCAAGCTTGTGACGCATCCCTCGATCATAGTGGATGGGCCCGCCGGGTGATCGTCTTCATCATTGCTGGCTTCTTGGTTCACGTCACAAGATCTCGAATGGGCCACTGAGGAGACGATCGTCCCTCTCCCCGTGATTCCCATTACCTGCCTCCAGGGAAGAACACCCTCAAGTTTTCTTCACAAACTCCGACTTCAGTTGCATGGCTCCAACCCCAGGAACCTTGCAATCGATATCATGATCGCCGTCGACCAAACGAATATTCTTCACCTTAGTGCCTACTTTGACAACCCCAGACGAACCCCGGATTTTTAAGTCTTTGATGACAGTAATCGTGTCGCCGTTTTGCAAAACATTGCCAACAGCATCCCGAACGACGGTCTCGGTTTCCTGTTCTTTTTCGCTGCTGGTATCGGTCCATTCGTGGGCGCACTCGGGGCAAACGAACAGCTCCCGATCAACATAGGTAAATTCCGAATCGCATTCCGGGCACTTGGGGAGATCACTCATAGGACATCTTTCAATTCTGACTCATTAAACCCGAGAAGCCCCCAATCTCCAGGGGTATTCGGGGCGACCCCAAAGTCGTGAGAATGTGCGTTTGACAATTCTCTGGACGAATTCACTACTCTTTCAGCACCATGTCAATACACATCACGGCGCCAATGATCAGCTGGCGAACTCCGTTCTCGATGGGCACCGACTCTTCAATCTGCAAAATGTAGTTATCGGCGCTGGTGAACAGCTCTTTGCCAAGTCCTGCCCACTTCTTCGTGACCCAGGCCAATTCGGCTTCACCAGCCAAGAAACGAAAATTCCACCCGGTCCATTTACCCTTTAACTCGCAGACGGGGACATCGTTCTCGTCCAAAACTTTGAAGGCACCACCAATCGAGAAGAGCTTCTGCTTAAAACCACCGATAAGGTCGTCGTTTTCATCAAAGACTTCCACCTTCGACAGGAAAAACGAAACGCCACGCTTGATGCGCACGACTTGCCTGCCATCCGGCGTCCGTACCTGAATGTCAAAAGGAGTCATTCTCTTGTAGTCAGTAAACCGAAGCATCTTGGTGAAGAAACCTAAGGACTCTTCCCGACAATGCATCAGAACTTCGCCATTCTCCGGATCGAAAATGTCAAAGTTATTGGCGGCCTTGAACATGCCAACATGCTCTTTGACCAAAAATACGTTCTTACTCAGTAGGTCCTTCATCGGGAGATCCCTCAATCTTTCTCAATGCCAAAGCGGCTGTGGATCGAGATCCTACTCGAACGAGGCCCATTGGGCCATCCAGCAAGATTCCTTGGTCACGGAGACTCAAAGTCTTCTTTGCAGGCCAAGTAGAGTTCCTCCACCTTGTCTCTGGCCCAAGGCGTCCGCCTCAAGAATTTCAAGCTCGACTTAATCGAGGGATCTGTATTGAAGCAATTGACCCGGATAATGTCCCCAAGTTCTTCCCAGCCCAAGTGATCCACAAGTTCCGTCAGGAGAGTCTCCAAAGTAATGCCGTGGAGAGGATTATTGGGTTGTTCTTCAGCCATGAGGATCTGGACCATATGAGGTTACATCAAGATATATTTCTACTGAAAGATAGTGCTAAACAGAGCTTGAGGAAAGAGAGAAGAAGCAATTCCTCTAGACCACTCCTAACATGTTTCAGCAAAAAATGACGGCGGCGTGGACCCTGAGGCATCCACCAGCGTGTCCATGGTCCGATTTTCCTACCTTGCGAAAAACAGCCCTCGCTGATGATGTTCGCCAATAAGAGCCACGCCACACGTCGATCGTGAACCAACCCCAAAAAGCCCTTCCCCTGACGATGCCATTGGCAACTCAAAGCCCATCAAGGCTGGTTCTTTTCTCCTGATGCTGAGGTGCAAACGCAATCGACGTGCCATCCCCGAGAATGATGCAGGATGAGTCTGAGAGGGCCAGGAGGTCGTTCGCCCCCATCCTGACCCGGTTTCCCAAGGCAAAATCCAACTCTTCCAGATCATTTCATTACCGGGAGGTAACGAAAAAAGCCCCAACCTGAGGGCTGGGGCTCTGAGATTCGTCCGAAGAGAAAGCTACTTCGTTGCTTTTTTCTCAATCTTCGTTTTTGAGTAAACGTTCAAGATATCAATCTTAACGTCGCCTTTACCACTGATCGTAATGGCCATCTCTTGGGCTTCGACCTCAGCATCAATGACAATAGGCCCGGTCATCTTGGAAGCATAGACCCACATATTGTTCACGCCAACGGTCATGGTACCGGTCAATTTCATGGTCAACTCAGCATCAGCAGCTCCCATGCCACCGCCTCCACCAGGCATCTGGGGAGCACCTTCAATGTTGACGACTATGTCAAACACGCCGCACTCGACACCAAAAACCTTCTTCTTGGAACGCAATGTTGCAGTGACCTTAACTTTGATGTCGTCCCCCAACATTTTTTGATTCGGGACCATGGCGGTGGCCCGCTCTTGAGGAATCACAACAGTCTCACCAACGGTGAACTCGCGTTTCTCAAAAATCACTGTGGCATCAGGGTTCCAGGCACTGCATTTGCCCTCTGGAGCTTCGGCATTCTTCAAGTATTCCCCTCGTGCCCCCTCAACAGCTTCACCTTCAGCATCCTTAACAGTCACGGCGCCATCAGCGATGGTAAAAGTAAAAGTGTTACCGTTCAGATCGAACTGAGAAACAGCGTCTTCTTCCATAGGCTCAGGGAACATGGCAGATTCCATCTTGACGGTGGATACCACGGACTTGTAGGCCACCTTAAACTTGGTGATTTTACCATCTTTGGCTTCCAGGATGGTGACCGTCTTGGTTTCCTTCGCATCCATGGCCTGATTCATTTCTTGCTCGCCCATTTCACCCATGGACATCTTCATGACCAACTTGGTGTTGCTCGTGGCGCCCTTGGTGACCGTATCCCCAGAGGCCACCTTTTTGGCCGTAAATTTGATAGTTTCCGGTTTCGTCTTGGCTTCTTGGGCAAATAGCCCAACGGTCAAGACGGAGAACATGGCAAAAGCTGTGACAATACGATTCATTTTCTGCTCCATATTTAGGCCGTATTTCGGCCATCAGGTGTTGGTGACTGTTTGGGTTCACACAACGTTAACTCTTACGATCAAACGCTTTACAGCCATGATCAGCTCAAATTCGAAGGCGAATTTACCCCGTTTCTTTGGACATCTGGGATGTCTCACACCTTCAACCATTCCCGGACACCTGAAGTTTCATGATTTTTGCTCTTGGGAGGTGAATTTGAATTTAGAAACATCAGCGGACGCGTTCTAGGAGGACCCGCAGTTTTGGGGGTTCTTGAAGGCGGCGCCGCGAATCAGGCTTCCATGGGTTTTACCCAATGAAATCCCGCGGGCCCCTTGGCTGACGGAAGTCCTCGAACGTGAGAAGTCCTCAAATACGAATGAAATTCGAGTTACAGAGCCATGGCAACAGAGCTATCGAAACTGCGCAATATCGGGATCAGTGCCCACATTGATTCGGGCAAGACGACCCTAACCGAGCGCATCCTTTTCTATACCGACCGTATTCACTCCATTCACGAAGTCCGTGGTAAGGATGGCGTTGGCGCCACCATGGACTCCATGGAATTGGAGCGCGAGCGCGGTATTACTATCGCTTCCGCTGCGACCTCCGTCGAGTGGAAAAACCACGACATCAACATCATTGACACCCCTGGACACGTGGACTTCACCATCGAAGTCGAGCGGGCCCTGCGAGTTCTTGATGGAGCCGTCTTGGTTCTTTGTGGTGTCGCTGGCGTCCAAAGCCAGTCCATCACGGTGGATCGCCAAATGCGACGCTACAACGTCCCCCGGGTTGCCTTTATCAATAAGTGCGACCGGACTGGCGCTAACCCCATGCGCGTTTGCGACCAACTCAGGGAAAAACTCCACCTGAACGCTGTCATGATGCAAGTCCCTATCGGCTTGGAAGGCGACCACGACGGTGTCGTTGACTTGGTCACCATGCGGGGAATCATGTTCGAGGGTGAAAACGGCGAGAACCTGGTCGACGTGGAGATTCCGGAAGAACTCCGGATCGAGTGTGAAAGCCGACGTGAAGTTCTCCTGGATGCACTCTCCAACTTCAGCGACGAACTCATGGAGTTGGTCTTAGAAGAAAAAGAGATCCCAGTTGAAATGATCATGAGCGCTGTCCGCACCGGCGTTCTGGCTCTGGAGTTGGTTCCGGTTTTCTTGGGCTCTGCCTATAAGAACCGCGGCGTTCAGCCTCTTCTCGACGCCGTTATCGCATATCTGCCAGATCCCACAGACGTCACCAATTACGCCACCAACCCGAATGACGAAGAAAACAAAGTCGCCGTCACCAATGACTCGGAAGACGAGCTTCTTTCTTATGCCTTCAAATTGGAAGATGGCGCTTACGGGCAACTCACCTATGTGCGCGTCTATCAGGGCACTCTGAACAAAGGCGACTTCGTCTACAACGCACGAACCGGCAAGAAGCACAAACTCGGCCGTATCGTGCGTATGCACTCAGATAAGATGGAAGACATCACCTCAGCTGGCGCTGGCGACATCGTTGCCATGTTCGGTATCGATTGCGCTTCTGGTGACACATTCCGCGACAAGAACACAGAGCTCACTTTGAGCGCCATGCACATCCCGGACACCGTGATCGACTTGGCCATCAAACCAAAAGAGCGCAAAGGCACGGCAAACATGTCGAAGGCCCTTCAGCGTTTCACCAAGGAAGACCCAACGTTCCGCGTTCGTGTCGATCCCAAGAGTGCCGAGACGATCATCTCCGGCATGGGTGAGTTGCATCTGGAAGTTTACGTCGAACGCATGAGGCGAGAATTCGACTGTGAAGTCGAAGTCGGCAAGCCACAGGTTGCTTATCGTGAGCGTATGACCAAGCCAGTAGAATTTGACTACACCCATAAGAAGCAAACCGGTGGTTCTGGTCAATATGGCCGAATCATTGGCAAGATTGCTCCGAACGAAGAAGGCAAATTCGTCATGGAGAACAATGTCACCGGCGGCAATATCCCCCGGGAGTTCATTTCTTCAGTGGAAAAAGGCTTCAAGTCCATGTTGGAAGAAGGCTCCCTCATTGGAGCCCCAGTGGATGGGCTTTGCGT
This sequence comes from Planctomycetota bacterium, assembly GCA_015485455.1. Taxonomy (GTDB): domain Bacteria; phylum Planctomycetota; family DRQF01; genus S139-23. Next base: position 9,149 of record WFTN01000046.1, read on the forward strand.
TGATCTCCAAGATGGTGCCCACCATGCAGTCGACTCCTCGGACAACGCTTTCCAAGCTGCCGCTCGCGGTTGCTTCCGGGAATACTATGTCAAGGGTAAGCCTCAAGTCTTGGAGCCAATCATGACAGTTGTCATTGAAGGCCCCACCGAGTTCCAAGGCGAAATGGTTGGGACGGTTCTCCAACGTCGTGGTATGCTGATTGGTACGACTGAAGACACGGGCTTCGTCCGCATCGAGGCAGAGGTGCCATTGAGTGAGATGTTCGGGTACGCCACAGACTTGCGCTCAGCGACTCAAGGCAAAGCCGAATTCACCATGGAATTCCATCGTTACGCCGGTGCCCCACGAGACGTAGAAGAAGAATTGGTAGCAGCCTACCGGGCCGAACGAGAAGCTGGGAACTAAGAAAGAAATAGGGAGATTCCCATGAGTATCACAGACCAGAATCGGCCTTTGCGCGTGTTCGACAAAGTCCTCAAGGGCGGCCTTGGAGCCGGCAACTTGGGTATCATCATGAGTCGTCACGGCACAGGCAAGAATGCAATCTTGACCTCAATCGCAATTGACCACGCCATGAGCGGTGTCAATACGTTACACGCCTGCGTCGGCAAGAGCGTTGATGAAATTCGCGCCTATGACGACCAAGTGTTGCAAGCTATGATCGCCGCCCATGGCATTCAGAATCATGCTCAAACGATGACAACGGTTGAACGTCACAAGCAGATTTACACCTACGGAAGTGGCGACATGAATGTCGAGCGCCTCCGCAACACCCTGGTATTCTTGGCCGAGCATGCTCAGTTCAAGCCGGGTTTGGTGGAGCTGCAAATGTGGCCCGACTTCGAGACAACAGACGAAGAGACCATGAGCGCTCTTAAGAAGCTCGCAGTTGAGTTCGAAACTGAAATTTGGATGAGTGCCCACACTCACAGAAATGAGGA
>WFTN01000047.1 GCA_015485455.1 Planctomycetota bacterium
GCCAATCCCTGAACACCGGCAAATGTGTCGGTGACAAAGAGATCTAAATCAAAAACACCCAGAGCGTTGGTACGAAAAAAAGCATCCAAGACATTCGTCGGATTGATGCCGTCAGCAAGCACTTGAATGTCTGGAGGGACGACTCCACCGGAGTAGGTGCCTATGTCCAAGAAATCTCCCCAAGGAGCTTGATAAGCGCCGAAATTATAGATCCCTGCCATCATCACGAATGGTTGCCCCACATTCGGCAACGAAGAAACATGCAAATTGATATTCTGGCTAGTGAGAACTTTCACCCGCCGAAACAGATCGAAATCGGCCGTTTCCCCGTTGATCGAGAACGATGCGTTCGCCTGGGACAACTGGGGCCCTTGGAAAGCATGGGGAATATTGGCGTCAAAAGTGATGATGTTCGGATTAAAGGCGACCCCCGGTGCTCGAGGAATCGGGACGCTGGGATTCCCCAACATGCCCACTTTGATTCCGGTAATCGGAACCGTGCAAGAGATGACAAAGGTGGCATCAAATTCCTTGTTTTCAGGACGCGAATTGACATTGCTTGCAGTGAAACCAGTCTTACCAAACTCTCGGTAGTTTTGGTTAATCATGGAAACCATCAATTCAGCCATGGCCGCCGGTGGGTAGTCAACCTCAATGGGGTCGAAGTCTATTGCACGGGTGTAAGTGGGGGCTGCCTCAATCTCCAAAGTAAAACTCATTCCGGCCAAAGTGGTGCCACTCACCCCAACGGTCCTTGTGAGAGCTTGGGCGAAGGTGTGGTTCACCAAGCAAAGAGTCATAATCAAAATCAACAGACTAAGAAGTCTCGCCTTGTTGAGGCTGGCAGCGATGAAACTCATCATCTAAATCTCTCTATGTGGCCAAACAAAGTCATCGCCGCAACCAGGGTGTCCCAGTCTCGTTCGTCAAATGTGGCTTTTGATGCGGCAAATACAACTCGGGCAGACAAATCATATGGAATTCATCTTCCGACGCTTAGAAGAAAACGGATGACTGAATACCCAGGTTGAATAGTGCTGCCTATTTACCAGACGATCGACCTATGAAACAATCATGCTGAGGCTTCCACAAGGGGCTTCGCGCAGAACTTAAAATGATAACTGACAGGGACTTACGATTGCACTCCCAGGAAGCCACTTCATGAGCGACTCTGATTCGAGCAAATTCGCCCTTCACGACGACGATCCGAAAAAAATTGCCCACTACCGGATTCTCCGCCGTCTAGGCCAAGGAGGAATGGGAATCGTCTACCTGGCGATGGACGAAACCCTCAACCGAGAGGTAGCCCTGAAGATATTGCCACCAGAGATGGCTGTGCGAGAAGATCTGATCGACCGCTTCACACGAGAAGCCAATGCCGTATCGAAGCTCAAACATACAAGCATAGTTCCCATTTATGAGATGGGACGAGACGGAGCATTTCATTTCTTTGTCATGCCTTTCATCAAAGGGATCTCTCTTTCCGGTTTCGTCCAATTGTTGCACAAACGGAAAACGGCCAAATATCCTCCAGCGAGACCCTTGAGTGGTCCTATCACAGCCGGTGCTGAAAAGAACGAGACTTCAACATCAGGAATGACTGAAGCAGCGACGGACTTGAGCCGACTCTTGCAGATATTCGAAACGACAGCATTTGCCCTCGACCATGCTCATCAACAAGGCATCATTCACCGAGACGTAAAACCATCGAACATCTTGATCGACAGCGAGGGGCACCCCCATGTTCTCGACTTTGGTTTAGCCAAGGTCGTGGGTTTAGAGACGCACTCCGTGAGTGGCAAGATCTTGGGAACACTGCCCTACATGTCTCCTGAACAAGTATCACCCAACAAAGGAGAAGTAGACCAAAAAACAGATGTCTATGCCCTTGGGGTCACCATGTACGAATGCGTTTGTGGCAAGCGACCTTTTCATGGGGCCACAGCTGAATCCCTCGTCTTCCAGATCTTGATGAAGCAGCCTCCAACTCCAAGGCAACATATCCCAGATCTGTCGAAAGACATTGAAACGATCATTCTGAAATGCATGGAGAAAGATCCCGCCCGGCGCTATGCCACAGCACGAGAACTTGCCATGGACTTGCGGCGATTCCGGGAGCACCGTCACATCGAAGCACGACCTGTGGGAAAGCTGGGAAAGGCTCTTCGCTGGGCCGAGCTAAATCGATTGTTAGCGTTTGCCACCGTTTCCGCCTTGATTGCCCTGGTGGTTCTTTCGACTTTCCTGATGAGCAATGCCTATCATCGAAGCGTTGAGGAAGCTCGCATGAAGAGCTACCGCCACCACGTTGGGGAAGCGCGCAAATTGGAGGTCGACCGTGATGAAGCCATGGCCGCCCGCAAAGATCAAGCCAAGCTGGTGAAACGCTTGGAGCATGAAGTGCCCAGCCACGAGAAAGCCACAAGTTTGGGGAAACGCGAGCTCTTCGTAGCTCGCGCTGCAATCAAGAAGTTGGACCAAAGTATCGCGAAGCTCCAAGGAAAAATCGAGTACCACCTCCAACGATCCCGCGAGGCAGTGGAGCCAGTGAACATGGGCGGCGAAGAAAGAACCGCCATGTATCTCAAGCTCCTCAAGGAAGCCACCGCAAGACAAGACTTGTCTGCGGTTGCCAAGATTCAGATCTACTTGGCGGAATCCGGAACTGATAGCGCTGAAGCGCTTACAGGAAAACTCACCGTCTCGACCGAGCCCCCTGGAGCGCGAGCCGTGGCCTATCCCCTCAAGGACGACATTGGTGGCATCCGGCAACTGGATCAAAAGGCATCGTTGGATTTAGGGACGACACCGGTAACTGAAGCGACCCTGCCTCCTGGGTCATGGCTCATCACCTTGAACAAAAGCAATCATGACACCGTATTCCTGCCGGTCTTCATAGAACCCGACCAACATTGGGGTGACCCCGGCTGGCACGAAGGGAAATTCCAAAACAAGGACTGGACGGTTCGCCTACCTCAAGTCGGAGAATTCGAAAAGAAGACTTGGTGTTTTGTTCCTGCCGGCCCCTATCTTGCAACTCCTGAATTCTTCCACGGCCTGAAGCCACCTTTGGAATGGCGCTGGGAAGATTCTTTTCTCATTGGTCGTCAAGAAGTTCATTTCGCCGACTACGAGGACTTCCTGCGTTTAGAAAAAACGAGACAAGAACTCATCAAGTCTGTGACTGAAAACAATGTCTATCGCTGGCTACCAAGAATCGAGCCATGGTTAGGTATCTTCGAAATCGACGGGCACGGCAACTTAGGCCCAGGTAAGACCTACGGTGAATTGCCACCTCGACCCTACTCCCCTGATTTCGTCTTGACGGGCTTATCTCTCCAAGAAATTGAAGAGTTCACTCGATGGTTCGGCGACGCTGTTCTAGAGAAAGAAAAGAACACACGCTTGCCCACAGCCAGTCAATGGCAGAAGGCAGCTCGTGGCGTTGACGGGCGGATATTCCCCTGGGGCAACCAATTCGATTGGTCCTACACTTACGGGCGTTATTCTCGAGAACCCACAGAAGGAAAACAGGCCTGGCAGTATCATGGAGGAAAATCGAATCAATTTGTCTCAGACACCAGTCCCTACGGTTGCATGGATATGGCGGGAAACGCAGCAGAGTGGTGCAGCGATGGCCCCACTCGCGATGGTTTCAAGGATCAACATTGGGTTATGGGTGGGTCCTTCGGTTGGAACCTCAAGACTTTCTTCACCACCTGGCCCCAACGTTCTTACCCTTTCGGTCACGTCGACATACAATTTGGTTTCCGACTTGTCCGAGATCTTTAGACCCAGAAGACCCAGCCTTTGACATTTGCTTGGACAAGAAACAAAATGGCGGTATTTTGGTCTCTACCCATGACGCGACCATCCGAATCAAATTCGAAGCACATCCACGCTCAACAACTGAGGGACGATCTCAGTTCTATTTGCGATCAAGGAGGGGCCTCTGAAGAGATGAGTCGAATCACCGACGCTTACTTGGTCCGCTTCCCCAGTCATGCCCACGTTCTGAGGGGCGAGTTAGCTATCGCCGTGAGTAGAATGGCTTCACCCACTCCTTTTGAAGAAGCCGGAAACCCGAAGACCAGCTCTCCCCCACCACAAGAAGATCTGAGGAAGAAGGACCCAGAAACTTTAGGCCGATATCGGATCATCCGACCCTTGGGGCGGGGAGGAATGGGCGTTGTGTACTTGGCAGATGACCCGATGATGAAACGTCAGGTCGCACTCAAAATGCTTCCTGCCACGATGTCAAAAAATGAGGATGCGCGGGAGAGATTCCGCAGAGAAACTGCAGCCTGTAGCGAGCTCAACCACCCTGCCATCGTGCCAATTTATGAGGTCGGTCAAGAAGGCAGCTCCCTCTACTACACCATGCGC